>CAZNGU010000200.1:0-5040 GCA_964572325.1 uncultured Methylomarinum sp. | reverse complement strand
TGAAGGCGGACAAAAAGACGAGCAAGATTGGATGATTATTTCTTTCCATCTCCCTAAGTTTTTATGCTTGTTTTGAGTTCGCCAAATAATTGTCAATGTCCTGTTTTGAAAAGCCGATTTTTGCAGCTACTCGATCAGCATGACTCACGCGAGATATTCCGTCAATTAATCGAAAAGTCGCTTGTCCATTAGCAAATTCAACTTGCTTTGCAATACCTTTTTTTATATTGATAAAAACATCAACTAATTGGTGATTATGAGTGATTAATATAGTGTTATTTCCTTTACGATAAAAGCCATCAAGCACATTAGTTGAAGATTCTATTTTCTCCTCGAATGTGGTTCCCTCTGATAATTCATCAAGAACCACAAGGCTTTTCGGACTGCTTGCCAGAAAAATATCTTTTGTTCGTCTTAATTCTGTACCAAAGCGGCCTTCTCCATCGTCAAGATGGCTGATTTCTGGTGCCTGGTAAAATATTTTGTCTGCAACGCTTAATGTGGCGGTGTCTGCAGGAATATAACAGCCTACTTGCGCCAATAATTGAATTTGCGTTAGAGTCTTGCAAAATGCAGTTTTACCGCCACTATTAGGCCCGGTTATAAAAACAAGTTTTTCTTGCTCCAAAGTAAAATCATTCCCTACAAAGCTTTTGTTTTGTAGACCTAAAACGGGGTTTTTAGCATTAGTTAGGTGAATGGAATGATGGTTGCTCTCAATCATTGAGGGCAATACCATAGTACTGCCATATTGCTCAGAAAAACTGATGAATGATAAGAGTTCGTCTAACTGACCTAAAGCATCTAAAGCGTCCCCCAACGCCTCTGAGTTTTTGAATTCATCGCGTAATGGAATAATGCAATTATCTCGGTCATAGGAACCTATTACCGGAAAATAGACTAATAATAAAGGGGCCAAAATAAGTCCCCAAGTACTACCATTAGAACCTCCTCCTGAAAAAGAAAGCCCGGGTATTTCATAAGATAGAAGGAATGATATTAAAAAAGCTACCGCTATGACTGTGCTAATCAATAGCGGCTTAAAAATACGGGGTTTAAAAATAGTCGCTGGGATAAATGAACCTTTACGTTCCTCTTTGCTTTTGAGACCTTTTTCTGTGTTATATACAGGGCCAAGCATGAGTGAATAAACACGACTTTTTGTAAAAGTATTAATCTTGCCAAAAATCTCTTTCAAATAAGGGCTGTTAGGCGTATGTGAAGAGTGGATGTTCTCGGTTAACTCCTGGATAAAACGAATGCCTCGTCGATACTGTTGATAACCATAGCCTTCAATTTGCTGATCATTTCTGGCCGTACCCATTGAGCCCAGAAATTCACCAAAAAGTAATATATATAGATATTGTTCTTTTTCAGAGGCACTAAGCAAAATATTGTCTAAATTTTCTCTGACACCTGGATTATCTTTTATTTCTCTTATAGCCTCTTGCTTTGCCTTGATTTGATTAATTGAATCTGACGGGCATGATAATGAACGATATAAAACTGACTGACCAGCCAGCGTTCTTGCATGATTAATTGAATTAAATAGCTGATCAACTTCAATGGTATTAAATGTAGCTTGATCAATAACGCCTTCACTGGTTGGCAAGGGTTTTGTAGAATGGGGCTTGGGCCAGCTATTGTTCCAGCTTTGTAAAACATTCGGATTCTTCATATTTACTGATTTTGCTGATTAATTAATTGGGTGCATAGCAAAGATAACAATTTTAGAAATAATGATACCAGACAATAGCATTAGCAATAGAAAACAACAGAAATATAAGCCGTTAGTATGGTCTTTTTCTGAATGAAGAAATTAGTTAGCAACATTCCAGGTGTGTTTGATTATATACTGATGAAAGTCAGTGCTAGAAACAGTAGCTATTTATTTTATTGGGTATGCGAATTTATGATGTTGATTTGTGGCATCAAGATAGTCTATATAGACAAGTCTGGAATTAGTGCAACCCTGATATTGGCATAACGAATATTATCCTTGTATCTTAATCTGAAGGAGTTTTTGAATGAAACTGAACGGTTTAAGCTTTATCGGCACTTTATTACTCATAATTAGTGGTCTAAACTCTTGCTCCGAACCGGTATCAGCACCACTTCGATTAGGAACCAATCGATGGCCAGGCTATGAGCCACTTTATTTAGCCAGGGAACTAGGGTTAGTTCAGGACGCTAATATTCGTTTAGTAGAATACCCCTCAGGAACTGAAGCTATGTATGCGATGCGAAATAATAGTATTGATATGGCTGCTTTAACTCTGGATGAAGCGTTGGTCTTAATACAGGATGGGGTAAAGATAAACATTGTTTTAATAATGGATTTTTCGGCAGGTGCAGATGCCGTTGTTGGTAAACCTGAAATTAAAAACTTATCACAGCTTGCAGGAAAACGCATTGCCTATGAATCGGCTGCTGTGGGTGCGATTATGATAGATGCATTGCTGACTAAAGCAGGTTTGTCCACCGACCAGGTTATTTTAGTCAATCGTACCGCTAACCATCATTTTCAGGCTTATCAGCAGAACGAAGCGGATGTCATCGTAACCTTTGAACCGGTTCTTTCACAATTACTTGCAATGGGTGGGCACCGCCTGTTTGATAGCAAAGCTATTCCTGGTCGTATAGTCGATGTTCTGGTGATACGAAGTGAAATTATGGAAAAACATATTGCCGATTTAAAACAATTAATTAATGCCTGGTTCAAAGCATTAACTCTAATTCAGACCGAACCCGCTAAAGTTATGCCTGTTTTAGCGAAAAGATTAGGGCTTACTGTTCAGCAAATGCAAGATGCTTATGAAGGCTTGGAGCTGCCAGATAGGGAAATTAACAAGACATATTTTCTGTCATCAAATAAATTAAAAAACCAGGCGGAAAGTTTGCAGCAATTAATGTTGCAACGTGGCTTATTACAACAGCAAGTAAATCTTGATACCGTATTTAACGGTAAAGCATTGTGAAATTGAGCTCAAATATTCGATCATTGCAATGGTTTTTACCCGTTCTACTGGCCATTCTGGGGCTTTTAATTGTCATCGTATATGGTCTTTTCGAATTTTTAGAGGGGCAGCATAGACTTGAACAAAAAACGCTGACAGACATCCGTAGCCAGATGACACGATTGCAGGCGACTCTTGGGGACAGCTTAAATCGTGGTGATAAATATGCTGCACAAAGAGAAGTGGCTTATCAAGGTGTCAACCCTGCAATCAATAGGCTCATGTTATTAGACCCACAAGGTATGATCATTTTATCCATGAACTATTCTGATCTCGGGCAACAAGCAAAAAACATCAGTTCTAATTTTGAAATGCCGGATCAACGCATTAGGCTTGGCTTTTTGCTACAGAAGAAAAACCATTTGATTCAAGCTTACTTTCCAACACAAATTAACACCCAAAGTAATAGCATAAGAAATCATCAAAATAGTTGGCTATATATGGCGTTTAATGGCACTTACCAGTATGAGGAATTATTACAAGATATTAAATTTAAAGTTTTAATTTTGGCATTTGGAGTTATCCTCATTACATTGCTTACCTGGTGGATACTAAAGACTATGGTGGTTAGGCCGTTAATTGAATTAGGCAAAGCGACTCAGAAAATTGGGCATGAAAAACAAAGAGTTGATTTTCCAGATTCCTGGTTCAATGAAATATCTATTTTAGCTAAAAGCATGGGTCAGATGACGGATAATCTATATAAAGCAAATGACCAGCTGATTCAGCATACAAAAAAACAGGAAGGACTCATTCAGCTTTTAGAAGATAAAAATGCAGAGCTTGAACGGTTTGCCTATACCGTGTCTCATGATTTAAAAAGCCCTCTGGTAACGGTAAAGGGCTTCGTTGGTTTATTACGACAAGATATAAAAGATAATAACGCTGTCCGGGTTAGCGGTGATCTTGAACAGATAGCCGCCGCCGCAGATAAGATGGCTATTTTACTGGATGATTTGCTGGAATTGTCACGCATCGGACGGGTTGTAAACAAACCAGAAAAAATATTATTAAGCGACTTATTTGCAGAGGTTGTCATTACAATTCAAGGCCAAATCAAACAAGCAGATGCAATAATTAAGATACAGCCAGATATGCCAGCAATTTATGCCGATAAACATCGCATGCTAGAAGTCGCGCAAAATCTGCTGGATAATGCAATTAAATTCAGCCAAGCCAATATTATTCCAGAAGTTGAAGTGACAGCAATAATTGACCAGAATAAAGTCGTTTGTTGCGTTGCTGATAACGGCATTGGTATTAAAGTTGAATATCACAACAGGGTATTTGGTCTGTTTAATCGACTGGATCCCTCATTTGAAGGTACGGGAATTGGATTGGCGCTGGTCAAACGGATTATAGAAGTACATAATGGCAGCATAAGAATAGAATCTAATGGACACGGTCAAGGTACAAGATTCTACTTTACTTTAGCTAAAACCTCTGAAAGAAGCTTATGATACAAAGTATTAGCGGTAAGCCATTAGATATTTTACTAGTAGAAGATAATCATGCCCATGCTGAGTTGGTTAAACGTAGCTTTGAGCAGAACCGGGTTTCAAATCGTATTATTCATGTAGAAGATGGTCAATTGGCACTGGATTATTTATTAGGGCAAGGTGAATATGCAGATTCAGATGTTAGCTTGCCCCATATTGTATTACTTGATTTAAGGTTGCCAAAAGTTGATGGCTTAGAGGTTTTACAAAAAATTAAAACAACGGAAATGCTACAAAAAATTCCCGTTGTAATTTTGACCACCTCATCGGCCGAAAAAGATGTGGCAAAGGCGTATGAATACCATGCTAACAGTTACATTGTAAAACCAATGGATTATGCATGTTTTGTATCTTTAATGGATGATATGGGGTTTTACTGGATGGCCTGGAATCAAAACCCCTGGGAATGCCCCGGCAATATTCTGTCATCACAAGCAATAGTGTAAAGTGAGATTTACTGAGTATTTGCTCTTATAAGATATTATACAAAGTGATTTAGATAATTTAGGCATGCATTCAGCAGG
>CAZNGU010000199.1:0-5046 GCA_964572325.1 uncultured Methylomarinum sp. | reverse complement strand
GAATGTAATAGGCATAAAAAAACCCTTGAACCTATATGATTCAAGGGTTTTAGGTATTTCTCGGACTTATCCGAATGTGTAAGTGGTACCGAGGGTCGGAATCGAACCGACACTTCCGAAGAAATTGGATTTTGAATCCAACGCGTCTACCAGTTTCGCCACCCCGGCAACTAGCCGACTATTATAATCAATTATAAAGCAGACTGCTATCTCTATTTTAAGCTTCTAATACTACAGCGACTTTTAATTTTTTCATGGCATTCTTTTCTAATTGTCGAATACGCTCAGCTGAAACATTGTAGCGAGCAGCCAGTTGATGTAAGGTTGCTTTTTTCTCAGATAGCCAGCGACTGTTTAGTATATCCTGGCTACGTTCGTCAAGTTCTGATAAGGCTTCTGCCAATAAATTTTCTTTATGTCCTTTCCAGTCCGCATTTTCCAGTAATAGCGCTGGATCCGCTTCGTGTTGCTCCAGATAATTCACCGGTGCAGAAAGATTGTCGTCTGAATCATTGGATGATAAGTCAAATGCCATATCACGACCATCCAGACGCTCTTCCATTTCGTAGACTATTTTTAAAGCTACATTAAGGTTTTCAGCAATGGCTTCTGCATCATCTTTTGATAACCAGCCAAGACCTTTTTTTGATTTTCTCAGGTTAAAGAATAATTTGCGTTGTGCTTTGGTTGTAGCGACTTTAACTATGCGCCAATTTTTGATCACATATTCATGAATCTCTGCTCTAATCCAGTGGACTGCAAAGGAAACCAGGCGCACGCCTACTTCCGGGTCAAAGCGTTTAACCGCTTTCATTAAACCGACATTACCTTCTTGCATAACATCTGCTAGCGGTAGACCGTAACCATTGTATCCACGAGCCACATGAGCAACAAAACGCAAATTTGACATGACCAGTTTACGGGCAGCTTCAAGGTCGCCATGATCTCTATACTGCACAGCCAGATCATATTCTTGCTCTGCTGTTAATTTGGGCATATGACTCACAGTATTCAAGTATGAATCAAATGTAGCTACTGATAATTTAGTGGGGACAGTCAGTGTATTGTCCATAAAAACCCTCTTGAATTGTAATTCTGCTTATTTTAGCACTCAAATGATGAGAGTGCTAATATTAGGGTAAGTTCAATAGTCTTGTTGGACAGGCTCCTGGATTAATCAGGTTTGATTTGTTGCAGTTGGTAGTGTAAAACGCCCCAGGCACCTAAAATGCCAAGGAAAGATGCGATGACTAATAATAATACGGATTCAGAGATATTTAAGTAGAGTATTTTAAAATCACTATTATAAAGGATTGATAATCTTTCTACAGGGCTTTGCAGTACTAGAATCATTATGGCAAGCAATAACCAGGCGACTATACCTGATAAAAAACCGAGCCAAAAGCCGGTATAAAGGAAAGGACGCTGGATGAAGGAGTGAGTGGCTCCTACTAGTTTTGCTATCTGCACCTCATCCCGTCTGTTTTGTAATTCCAGCCGAATGGTATTACCCGTTATAAATAATACGGCTATGCCTAATAAAATACTGAGCAGTGCAGCTCCTCGTTGTATAAATTGCATGATTGATTGTAATCGCTCAATCCATTGCATATCCATTTGAGTGAAATCTACTTGAGGCAGTTGATTAAATTCTGTAATTAGATTTTCTATGCTGCGTATATCATTCAGGGCATCTTTAGGTGATACTTTTATGACTACGGGCAAAGGGTTTTTGTCTAATACGTTTAGCGCATCACCAAAACCGCTGTATTTTTTAAATTCTTTTAGTGCCTGGTTTTTTGAAATTACAGTAACATCATTTAACAAGGTATTTTTTCTTATTTGTTTTGCTAATTGTTTTCCTGCTTCATCACTGACGCTGGATTTAAGAAATAATGATATTTGCTGACTTGATTCTATTTTGTCTGTTAATTGTTGCATATTGGCGATTAATAAATAAAAGCCTGCAGCCAGGGAAATAGCAATTGCCATCACTACAATAGTCATTAAGGTAGTGAAAGGGCTTCTAAATAAACGTCCCAGACTGGAGAAAATAGCATGGGCATGAATATGTAAATAAGCCTGAAATTTATCTGAAAATCTACTGTTTCGTCTATTGTTTTGGGAATAAGTATTACTTTTCATGATGCTTGGGCTTTAAGTTGACCCTGCTCCAGTTGTAAGACTCTGTGTCCCATTTGCGTTAATAAGTTGATATCATGACTGGCTATCAAAACAGTGACGCCTACTGTTTTGAATTGCTCAAACAAATGCATAACTTCTGCTGACAATTCAGGATCAAGATTACCGGTAGGCTCGTCTGCCAGAATCAACTGTGGTTTGTTTACCACGGCTCTGGCAATGCCAACGCGCTGTTGCTCGCCTCCTGATAAGGTCAGAGGATATTTTTTTTCTTTGCCTAATAAGCCAACCTTATCCAGTGCTGCCCTGACTCTTCTGGCAATTTCCTGATGACCATAAGCTGAAATAAGCAAAGGCAGTGCAACATTGTCAAAAACCGTTCTGTCTTGCAATAACTTATTATCTTGAAAAATCAAACCCAGTTTTCTGCGAATATAAGGGATTTGTTTTTCTTTGACTTTATTTAAGTTTTGCCCGGCTAATAATATATGTCCACGGCTACACAATTCCATCATTGCTATAAGCTTTAATAAGGTGCTTTTACCCGCTCCGGAATGGCCGGTTAAAAAAGCCATTTCACCTTGTTTTAAATGGAAACTAACATCCAGTAAGGCATCGCCAGCATCTGGATATCGCTTACTGACATGATCAAATTTGAGCATTTTAGTCTTTTACAAATAATGCATCGACAAATGCGTCAGCATCAAAATCCTGCAGGTCATCAATACCTTCTCCGACACCAATAAAACGGATTGGGAAGCCAAACTGTTTGGCCAGTGCAAAAATAACCCCTCCTTTTGCGGTGCCATCCAGTTTAGTTAATGCCAACCCTGTTAAGCCTACCGTTTCATTAAATATTTTAGTTTGTGATAAGGCATTTTGCCCTGTTCCAGCATCCAATACCAGTAATACTTCATGAGGTGCTGTGTCGTCCAGTTTGCCGATAATGCGTTTTACTTTTCTTAATTCTTCCATTAAGTTGGATTGGGTATGTAAACGACCGGCAGTATCAGCGATTAATACGTCAATACCTTTTGCTTGAGCAGATTGCACGCCATCATAAATGACAGATGCAGAATCTGCTCCGGTATGTTGGGCAATAACCTGTATATTATTCCTCTTACCCCAGGTTTCTAATTGCTCTACTGCAGCTGCTCTAAAAGTATCTCCTGCAGCTAGCATGACACTATGTCCTTGCACTTGCAGGCGTTTTGCCAGTTTGCCAATGGTTGTGGTTTTACCAACCCCGTTGATTCCTACCACTAAAATAACAAAGGGCTTATCTTGTTTAGGAATTTC
This sequence comes from uncultured Methylomarinum sp., assembly GCA_964572325.1. GTDB lineage: Bacteria > Pseudomonadota > Gammaproteobacteria > Methylococcales > Methylomonadaceae > QPIN01. The sequence goes on along the minus strand of CAZNGU010000199.1, from coordinate 1,605 downwards.
CAGGGCTTGGCAACAAGGTTGTAATATTTCCAGCAAACTTTGTTTTAACGCTAATTCCAATGCATCACCGTCATTTAATTGGTGTTTTTCCAGTCGCTCAGTCAGTCTTGAAATAATCTCGGTGGTAGTTTCTACGCCAACATCAGCTGTTAATAAACTGGATTCAATATGTTCCAGAAAATCACCGCTGATAACTTTTTGAGATAGGGTGATGCCTGATAAAACATCGCCTAAACCGGTTCGGGTTTTCTGTAATTGCGTTTTTAGCCTTAAATATAAGGATTCAGCACTGGGTTTTACATGCGTTTCAGGTTCAACTTCAATGTCTGTTGCAGGTTTATCAGGTTGTTCAATATCTTCATCTGGCGCTTGCTCGGCTGGCTCTTCAAGCAATGAATATTTGCTATAAAAAAGGATGCTAATCAAAGGCAGCATTAATAGAGCAGCAAAAAGATTATGGATGATGGTTAATTCTATGGGTGCATTAAAGCGGATACTCATAATGCCTAAGGAAATTTGTATCATCAATAGAACGCTGAGTAGCATGCCTGCCTTACGTACAGGGCGTGAATATTGCTCTGAGGTTGCACTCAATATTAAAAAGGTGAACAAAATAAAGCTGATGGCTGCACCTGTTCTATGCATCCAATGCACAGCAACTTGCCCATCAATAGGTAATATGCCGGTATAGTTATTTTCTAAATCAGAAAATAAATCCAGGGCTGCCAAATAATCTACAGCAGGCATCCATTGCTCATTACAGCGTGGGAAACCGGTGCAGGATAATGCGGCATTATTAGTGCTGGTCCAAATACCTAAAAAGACCTGGATTATTAAAAAAAGGATAGCAAGTCCAGCTAGAATTCCAGGGCCTGATTTTATCCCGGGTGAATTAATTATAATGTGGGCTTGTACTCTTAAATAAATCCAGTACAACAACCAAAAAGCAATAAACCCTGACAAAAACCGCAGAGTCTGCACTGACGGCATGGCATTTAAATCTACTGCCCATTTGTCCGAGGCAAACAGTAAGGCAGTCGCGAGCAGCAATAAAATACTGGATACAATAGCAGAGCGGCGACAGTTTTTTTGTGTCCAGGCAGAAAAAACCAAAATAAGGGTCATGAGTCCTAGTAGTCCCATGGCATAGCGGTAACTCAATTTTATCCAGGCTTTGATTATATTGAACCGGCTTTGTGGAAAGTTAGCAAATGCCTGCGCTCTAAATTCCGCATCATTGGAAACAATGGCTTTTCCATAACAGCCCGGCCAGTCAGGGCAGGCCAATGTTGAGTTGGATACTTGCACAATAGAACTTAAGAAAATAACTAAAAGTGCTATGAATAAAGTAAATAAGGTGATTTTTCTAAACATTTATACTAACCAATTTGTGAAATTCGTAATAATTTTTTTAAGTCACTTTTGACATCATAGGGGTCAAAGTCCTGCTCATATTGCATCATTAAATTACCCAAAGGATCCATTAAGAATAACATGCCCTCGGGAACGTCAGCTTTTCTTATTGTTTTTAGTTTTTCAATTAATGAGGGGGCAGGTATTATTCTTAACAGGCGTAAATCATCTTTCCACCACTGTGTAGCCCTT
>CAZNGU010000198.1:0-5085 GCA_964572325.1 uncultured Methylomarinum sp. | reverse complement strand
ATGATGTTATTTTACATATTGTTGCCAGAAGCCAGGAAGTGGATACCGGTGCACGTAATATCGAAAATATATTAACGAAAACCATGCTGCCTGAAATGGCATCTGAATGCTTATCCATGATGGCAGACAATGTTGAAATATCAAGTATTTATGTCGATGTGACAGATGAAGGCAGTTTTAAATACAGTATAAACGAACATTCGGATTCTAAAGTAAGCTCGCAACAACAGAAACATCCAGAAGCTGCACTTATTGAAGACTAGAAGATAAACACAAGAAGTTTCCTACTTACAAAATGCTAGAAAAGTCAGCTCTGATTTTATCAATATTACTATGGATCACCCCAACTGCTGGAGTGTATTCATCCACGCCAGAAGAAAACAAAATAAAGGAAGAGATTAACAAACTGGATATTCTTTATACAGATTTATCGGCAGAAATATACAAAACAACCAAATTAAAAACCGGTAACACATATACAAAAATAAATGACATAAAGTCACTACGAAACACAATATCGGCATTAGCAGAAAAGCGTAGCCATATTGAAGCAATCCAGCTAATAAAACACCATAAAAAATTAATTCGAAAAAATATTGACGATCCGTCTATAGTCCTGTTTTTAAAATTATTATTAGTCCACAACGAATGGGATACGGCAAATAATTTATACCAATATATTGAAGCTGAAGGCGACAAATCACTTATATCCAATATCAAATTTATATTTTCCAAGTATTATTTTAATCGAAACAAATGGAATAAAACACTGAATATACTTGATGGAATTCATGAAGATTTATCGCACGACAATGGTCATTACGCATTAATAATGAACGGTATCGCCCTGCAAAATTTAAAGAAGCACCGACAAGCATTAAAGTATTACAGAGAAGTCCCCCCTCAATCTTCTTATTACCGCTATGCAAGGTTAAATACAGCAATTGCGTATATACGACAAGGCTGGTGGTCGGATGCTCATATTATTATATCAGAGTTACTAAAAACAAAATCATCCTCAACAAAAGATAAAAAAGAGTTTATTAACAGACTTTATCTCGTGCTGGGCTACTCGTTCTTGCAACAGGAATATTTCAGAGAAGCCAGAGAATCATTCCGAAATATACAAAAAAACAGCCGTTACACAGTACAAGCTATGCTGGGCATAGCGCTTGCCGCCGCCAGCCAGGGCGATAATATTGGGTCACTAAATATACTTAACCTGTTGCAGCAAAAAGATGCCTATGCCCTGCCCGTTGAAGAATCTTATTTATTGCTACCCTATGTATATGAAAAACTCGGTCAACATAAAACTGCATCTGCCAGCTACTCTATCGCCCTGGCCTATTACCAAAAAAGAATTAATGAGATTAATTCAGTTCTAAGGGATATAAACATTACTACAGAATATTTCCCTTCTATAAAGAATAACACTTTGCTAATAAGCCACAACAAAATAGACCTAAGCCAGAATCACCTTGTTTTTTTTATAAACAACCTGAAAGAACTAGATCGATTTAAATCAACAATAATCAACTCTCAATTACTGAGCAAAATAAACATCCTGACGAAAAAATATGAAACCCTGTTAAAAAAGATCGTTATCGCAGAATTAAAAAAGCGAACAAATTATTTAAAAAGTTACCAGAATCAGTCCCGATATGGTCTGGCCAGATTGTATGATAACAGCAAGTCAAATTAGAATGAAATACCATACCCTTCCTTTATTTATCATAATCACTCTATTATTAACTTCTTGTGCAACACAAAAACGGCATGACACACTACGTGATCTTGATATTATAAAAAAAGATGATAAGCCGGCTATTGTCTATATCAAACCAAAAACCAGTGAAGAAATAAAAGCAGCGTATTTTGAATATCTAAAGCATGCTAACAGTAACAATAAGGCAAGAATGACTGCGATTAGCCGACTTGCCGATATAGAATTTGATTTAAGTGATAAATTACTTGATAGCAAGAAAAATGAAACCGATAAAGGGATATGGGATGATAAAAAATATTATGCAAGAATTAATAAAACAATTGAATTGCTAACAACATCACTACGAGACTACCCTAAAGAAAAAAATAACGACAGATTACTTTACCAACTATCTAAAGCGTATGAGCAAAAAGGTAGTATCGAAAATTCAATCAAACAGCTTAATAAACTCATAATAAAATTCCCTAAATCGCCCTATTACATAGAGGCACAATTCAGAGTAGGTGAGGCGGCCTTCACCCGCAGAGACTATATAACCGCCGAAGATGCTTATACAGAAGTAATCAGCTCAAAGAAAAATGCCCTTTACTACGAGAAAGCCACATTTAAGCGTGGCTGGGCGCGGTTTAAGCAGAACTATTATATAGAAGCAGTCGATGATTTAGTCAATGCAATTTCCTATCATGATTTTTCTCCCTATGAATCACTCGATAAATCAGAGAAATCCCAGCTTGATGAATACTACCGGACTATTGGTCTTGCCTTTGCCTATGCTGGTGGAGTGAAACCCCTACGCCATTATATGAAATCCAATCCGGAATTAAAATTCAAGTACCAGATTTATCTAAGTGTGAGTAATATTTATCTAAAGCAAGAACGATTTTCTGATGCTGTTTCTGTACTAAAAAAATTTATACAATATGAAAAAACATCCAGAAATATACCTTATGCCTATTTAAATATTCTTAATATCTGGAGTAAAGGCAGATTTGCAGAAAAGCTTAATAAATCAGCAAACCGGTTTTATCTGGCTTACAATCCCCGAAGCCCCTATTGGAAAAGTAAAAATATCAGTAAAAAAACCAGCCAATCTATAACACTGTCGCTTAAAAAATATATCCAGAAAATGTCGAGTTACTTTCATAAAGCTTACCAGGGCAGTAAAAAAAGTGCTGACTACAAAAATGCTAGATTATGGTACCAACGGTACCTGAAAGATTACCAGCCACACATTCGTAAAGACAATATTAATTACTTATATGCAGAACTTTTATCAACAGCAAATAATACCGATGAAGCATTGAAATATTACGAAAAAGCGGCCTATGATCAGAAAATTATCCTGAACAAAGATGCCGCCTATGCAACTATTATTACAACAAGCCGCTTGCTGAGTAAATCTAGATTATCAGCACAAAAAACCCGCTTATATCTCAGCAAGCATATTGAATATACCGCCCTATTTAGCCAACTCTATCCTAACGATAAACGAACGGGTAATATCATCGCCCATGCAACTGAATTAGCCTTTAAGTATAAACAATATTCAAAAGTAATTTATTTGGCAGGGCTGACACCTGAAAAAAGTACGGAGAAAATTATCAACAAAACAGGTGTATTAGCAGCGCAATCTTATTTTAAATTAAAAAAATATCCTGAAGCAGAAGAGCGATATTCTGAGCTATTAAAATATAAGTATTCCAACCCGGCTAGCAGTAAAAACCTGGGGAATCACTTAGCCCTGTCAATTTACAGACAAGCTGAGGTTGCTAAAACGCATAAGGACATACTAACAGCAACATCACATTTTTTACGCATTGCCGACATTGCCCCACAATCAGATATAGCCCCAACCGGATTATATGATGCAATCGCACTCTTTATGTCAAATAAATTGTGGAATAAAGCTATTTCAGCAATGAAAAAATTCCAGAACTTGTATCCTGCGCATAACTTAAATCACAATATTACAAAAAATCTCTCACTGGCCTACTTGAAGTCTGACCAGAATTTAAAAGCCGCACGTGAATTTGAAAGGCTGGCGGCATCAGGAAGCGATAAAAATCTTCAGAAAATAGCACTACTGCAGGCAGCCGAATTATATGAGGAAAAAGGCAATTACTCGGCTGCAATACGTTCGTACAAAAAATATGCTTCGAATTACCAAAAACCTTTCTCTCAGTATATGGAATCCATGTATAAGATTTTTAAACTCAATGAGACTATTCATTCCCCAAAAAAAGTTTCCTACTGGAGAAAAAGAATCATTAATGCTGACAAGCAGACGTACAAGAAAAGGAAAACAGCTCGAACCAGATTTATCGCATCAACAGCAATAATATCACTTGCACGGGAAAAAGATCGGAAATACAGGAGAATAAGGCTTATTCACCCATTAAAGAAAAGTTTACGGAAAAAGAAAAAAGAAATGCAGCGAGCCGTTCAGCTCTATGGGAAGGCATCAGTATATAAAATTTCTGAGGTCAGCACAGAAGCAACCTATGCTATTGCTTCTATTTACAATAACTTTAGCAAGGCACTTCTGAAAGCAGAGCTGCCCAGAAATTTAAATAAAGACGAACGAGAACAATACATGATTTTACTTGAGGATAAGGCTTTCCCTTTTGAGGAAAAAGCCATTGAGTTTTATGAACTCAATATGGAGCACACAAAGGACAACACTTATAACAAATGGATTCAGAAGAGCTTAGAGAACCTTAAATTACTCTTTCCAGTAAGATACAATCGAAAACTAAAAATAGACAGGTATGTAAATGTATTACACTAACTATTTTATTAAATATATTACCTTAGTTATAGTAACGCTAGGTAGTATAAGCTGCGCACAACTCACAGAAGACGCAGCACCAACTGGAATAACAGGAAATAAAATTACCAATGCAGTATTAAGCTCTGCCGACTTAAATCATTACAAAGAAGCACTATATGCACTAAAAGACGGAAAACCAGAAACAGCAGAGATTTTATTGAAAGATTTAATAGAAAAACACCCAAATCTGGCTGGCCCACATGCCAATATTGCCCTGATATATTACCAAAAAGGTCAAACCGATCATGCTAAACAGTCTCTAGAAAAAACCATATCCCTAAACCCAAAAAACCCATATGCCTATAACATATTGGGAATTATTGAAAACAACAAAGGTAATTTCTCTACCGCTGAAAAATATTTCTTACTTGCAGTAGAATATAAAGGTGATTACGCAAAAGCACACTATAATATTGCGCTACTCTATGACATCTACTTCCACAAATTACAAAAATCAATCTATCACTACCATAAATATCTATCTATAATCGGAAAAAGAGGCATTAAAGACAAACAAACGGCTGACTGG
>CAZNGU010000197.1:0-5115 GCA_964572325.1 uncultured Methylomarinum sp. | reverse complement strand
CTATGTAACTGTTTGGCTAGTACCGCTGTGGAGCCAAAAGCCCCGTCAGAATTCGTATATTATTAAATTCTCGTTCCTAAGTGCAGCACAAGACTCATTTTATATTTTTATATATTCACTCATGTCATCATCTACTGAAAATACAGAACAAAAAGACTTATTAAGTCGTGCTATAGAATTATTAGAGCACGATTCTCAGATTGAAATCAGAAACTTTATTCATTCATTATATCCAGCAGAAACCGCACATCTTCTTGAATCCTTAGATTTGCCAGAAAGAAAAAAAATATGGAATGTGATTCCTCCTAATGTTATGGGGGAGATTTTGATCAGAGTACGTACCGAAGTGGGACAGGGACTACTCAAAATTACTGACAGAAAAGATTTGATCAAGGCAACGGAAAACCTTGAGTCAGATGATATGGCGGATTTACTGCATGTATTACCCGAACCCTTATTGTCTGAAGTGATGGAAGCAATGGGAGTGCATGAACGAAATAGACTGGAATCTACCTTAGCTTATGATGAGCATACCGCTGGTGGTCTGATGTCGTTAGATGTATTAACTATTAGAGCTGATGTAACACTTGATGTGGTGACTCGTTTTTTACGTAAACGAAAAATGATGCCCTCAGCTACTGATAGTTTAATTGTTGTTGATCGTCTGGACAGGGTGCAAGGTGTTTTATCCTTATCCAGTTTATTAATCCATGACCCTGAAACAAAAGTTGCAGATGCTATGGATTCAAAGAGAAAAGGAATTCCTTATCAAATGCCAGCTGCCGAAGTCGCCATGATGTTTGAACAGCGGCAAATGCTATCAGCGCCGGTAGTCAGAGAAAATGGGCGGCTAATGGGGCGTATCACTATTGATGATGTAGTCAATTTAATTAGAGAAGAAGCGGATCACTCGATTATGAGTATGGCGGGTCTGGATGAAGAACAGGATATGTTTGCACCCGTTTTAACCAGTGCTAAACGCCGGGCGGTTTGGCTAGGTGTTAATTTAGGCACTGCATTTTTGGCGTCATGGGTTATAGGTTTGTTTGAAGCAACATTAGAGCAAATTGTTGCCTTGGCTGTATTAATGCCTATTGTGGCAAGTATGGGAGGAATAGCAGGAAGCCAAACATTAACACTGGTTGTCAGAGGCCTGGCACTAAGACAAGTAAGTGCGGCTAATGCAACTCAGTTATTGATTAAAGAGTTCTCAGTCGGTGTTGTAAATGGTGTTTCCTGGGCGATTATTGTTGCTATTATTGCCAGTATTGCTTTCCAAAGTACCGATTTAGGTGTCTTATTGGGTGCTGCATTGGTTATAAACCTGGTCTGCGCTTCTGTAGCAGGCGCAAGTATTCCGTTGATGCTTGATAGGTTAGGTATAGACCCCGCTTTAGCAGGCGGAGTGTTATTAACTACAGTAACAGATTGCGTTGGCTTTTTAGCCTTTTTAGGATTGGCTACCATATTTTTACTTTGATTCCTTTTAAATCGCGAGCAACGAATTACCAGTGCGAATTACAAATATGTAATACACACAGCCGGTAGTTACAAATTAATTCGTAACTGCGCTTAATAGTAGTGGCTTTATGCCCATATATTAATTGTCCAAAAAACCCTTGCATTCTCGGTAACCGCTCCCGCGTTACTCTACTTACCTAATTGTATGTAGACATGTAGACATCTCTTTGAGAAAGAGAGAATATGCAAAAACTTAATGAACAATTAATATTGGCTCGAATTCAAGTAAATAATTTTCACCAGATCAAGCCAAGGGCAAATGGTACTGATGTTGTTATTTCAATGACAATAGCTCAGTACGCCCTTCCGTTTCAATACTGAGTTTATCTTCTTTTGCTAGCCAGCCAATGGCTCTTTGAACCTCGTTTCGGCTTAAGCCTGTTTCTTTAGTAACTTTTGAAACGCTACTTGCTTCATTTTCATTCAAATATTCCCATATTTTTCCAGCGGCATTACCAATTGTATCAGACATTTTTTTCCTTCTTGTTTAGAATAGTTAAAAGGGGGTTATTTTTTTTTGGTTTCATCAGGTAAAGTAATATTAAGTTCCAGCGTTTCTTGAATATCATTTTGTTCATAATTTATAGAAATCGCATCTTGCCCAACATTGACATACTTTTGGATAACAGCCAGTAGTTCTTGTTGAAGTTGTGGGATGTATGATGGCTGATTCCTCGAAGCACGTTCATGCGCAACAAGAATTTGTAAACGTTCCTTGGCTAGCGAGGCTGAACTGTTCTTTGATGATCTAAAATAATCCAGTAGACTCATTATTTGCTCCCGAATAATTTACCAAATAAGCCTTTTTTCTCCTCATCAATAAAACGATGGGGCTTGTCTTCACCCAAATAGCGAGCAACGACATCAGCATAAGCCTGGCCAGCATTACTTTCTACATCTAAAATAACTGGTGTTCCTGAGTTTGAAGCGCTTAAAACGGATTTTGACTCGGGGATAACACCTAGTAAATGTAGTGACAGGATGTCCTGAACATCTTCAACACTTAACATTTCTCCAATTTTTACCCGTTTAGGTGAATAGCGGGTGAGCAATAAATATTCTTTAATGGGCTCTTCATCTTTTTCAGCGCGGCGTGATTTGCTGGCTAAAATACCCAGCATACGATCAGAGTCTCTAACTGAAGCAACTTCTGGGTTAGTGACAACAAATGCATCATCAGCAAAGTACATGGCTAAATTAGCACCTCGCTCAATGCCAGCGGGTGAGTCACAAACGATATATTTGAATTCCTTGGATAGATCCTCTAACACTTTACCCACGCCTTCTTTAGTTAAGGCATCTTTATCACGTGTCTGAGAAGCAGGCAGAATAAAAAGCTGATTACAGCGTTTATCTTTTATTAAGGCTTGCCGTAATGTGGCTTCACCACTAATGACATTAATAAAATCATAGACCACACGGCGTTCACAACCCATAATCAAATCAAGATTACGTAGCCCCACATCAAAATCAATTACTGCAGTCTTATGGCCTTTTTTAGCCAAGCCCATTGCAATTGCAGCACTTGTCGTTGTTTTACCAACGCCACCTTTTCCAGATGTTACGACAATAATCCTAGCCAATTTTTTATCCTCTACCGATGGTGTTTCCTGATCTTACAGGTTTTTAATAATTAAGGTTTGATCTTGCAGGTAAATTTGTGTGGGACCAGGAGCAATCCCATTATCTATTTCTTCGCTTATTTTATAGTGTCCATCAATAGAGACAAGTTCAGCATGCAAGCCAGAGCAAAAAATTCGACTTTCTATATTGCCCTGAACACCCGCTAATGCTCTTCCTCTAAGGTCACCATAGACATGAATATTGCCTTCGGCCATAATTTCAGCGCCTGCACTCACATGAGATAGTATGATTAAATCACCTTTTGCATAAATGCGTTGACCAGAGCGAACAGGGTGAGAAATCAGCATGTTTTCTACCGCTGATGTTGCTGTTTCATTGGCACTAATCTCTGTTGCTTCTTCGGTGTCTTTAGTGCTTAGTTTTTGAGAGGGTTCTTTGCTTTTTGAATGAGTTCCACGCAAGGTATGTATAGGAATATTAAGCTCATTAGCAAGATTATTTTGTTCCTCATTGCCGCCGCAAATACCTACCGGAAATAATTTATTTTTTTGTAAACAATTTATCAACCCAACAATATCAACAGTTTGCTCAAGATTGTTGCAGTTATGTAAATCAATAAGCACCGGTGAGTTTTTAAAAAACTCAGGGGCTTGTGCAATTTTCTGTTCTATCTGATGCTCTACTTGTACGAGTTCAGCATTGAAAATAACAAGAATAGGGACACTAAAAGAAGTGCTTTTAAACTCCAAAGCCGATTTCGTGTGGTTAGGTATTTCAGTGTCAATCGACATTGTTCAGCAATAGTCTAGAATAAATGCTCGAATCATATCATTTTCATTTAAAAAAATCATTGTTACATAATGATTAATTTTTATTTATAAAATTGAAAAACAGCCAGAAAAAGGGGTGTCTGGCTGTTTGAACTATTGAGCTGGATTGCCATACTGATATTATGGAAGCATAAAACCACGTATGGTAAAAAATAAAAAGGCGGCTAATAAGCCAGACAAAGGGACTGTAATAATCCAAGCTGTCGCTATTTTATAGAGGTGTGAGCGTTTAACCAATTCTTTCTTATAAACTTTTTTCAAGCTACCGCGTTCTTTTTTGGTTAATCCGGTAATGGCTTTTTTCTTTTTTAAATCGCTAAGAATTTTAGCTTTTTCTTCGATTGATGCTTCTTCAAATTCTTTTAGCAATTGCTCCACTTTTTCTGGGTCTTGATGTTGGTGATGTACCCTAATTTCTTCAATTCTCTTGGCGTTACTGTATTTTAGGTATTCACGCAGAAAGCCCACGCCAAAAATCGCACCGACTGCCGTGTGAGTAGAGCTGACAGGTAAACCCAGCTGGCTTGCAATAATAACAGTAATAGCAGCTGCCATAGCGACACAAAAGGCACGGATTTTAGTAAGTCCGGTTATTTCAGAGCCTACGGTATGAATAAGTTTAGGGCCATAGAGTGCTAATCCTGTAGATATTCCAACAGCACCCACTAGCATAACCCATAAAGGGATAGCGGCTTTTTTTGCAATACCTGCACTGAGAACAGCATCGTTAATGGCCGCCAGGGGGCCGACTGCATTAGCTACATCATTAGCGCCATGGGCAAAACATAATAAGGCTGCAGAACAAATAAGAGGAATGGTAAATAAACGATTTACACCTGATTTAGAGTTTTTTAATTTAGAAGCAGATTTTTTAATGATAGGAGAGACAATAAAGAAAACAGCGATAGCAATAGCCAAACCGATGCCCCCTGCAACAAAAATATCCACTTTCCATATTTTTTTTAGCCCTTTGAGTATGAGATAGGTAGAAAATACCCATGTCATAAGTCCTATCAGAACAGGAACTATTTTTTTTGCGGCAGAAATTCTATCTTTTTTATAGGTAATGGTGCGTTTGATCAGGTATAGAAAAGATGCGGCAATGATGCCGCCAAATAAGGGGGAAATAACCCAGCTGGCAGCAATTTTGCCAAAAACAGGCCAGTTAGCAATGCCCATA
>CAZNGU010000196.1:0-5132 GCA_964572325.1 uncultured Methylomarinum sp. | reverse complement strand
TCGCCCTTACAAGGCGAGGGTCGGGGGTTCGAACCCCTCAGCACCCACCAGACTTTGGAGCGGTAGTTCAGTTGGTTAGAATACCGGCCTGTCACGCCGGGGGTCGCGGGTTCGAGTCCCGTCCGCTCCGCCAAATAAAAAAACCCTGATCCTTACGGCTTAGGGTTTTTTTTTGCGTGAAATAAAATCTGTTTAGGGCTAAGGAACGTGCACGAAATAAATTCGACAACTCGCTTGCCCAGCACGTTAGAGCTGCTGGGCTTGTCGTTTATCCGTCTTCCATGTTGCAGAAACTTTGCAAGCGCTTGTTTTAGTGCTTTGAAAACGAATAACATCCTGCACCAGTTGTCGAAGTTATTCTGTGTTCATTCCTAATGTTTTAACGCTATTTAAAGGCAATAAATATGTTATTGAAAATTAGAGAGAAAGCGCAGGGACTTGTTGCCCGGATTATATTGGGATTAATTATCCTGACATTTTCTTTATGGGGTATTCAAAATTATACCGGGGGAGGCTCTGAAACGGCTGTCGCGAAAGTGGGGGATAGAGAGTTTTTTCAGCAAGACTTGAATAAAGCCTATGCCCAGTATAGCCAGCAATTGGCAGGTATGAATTTTGATGAAAAGACAGTTAAAAGACAGGCGCTGGAAAAATTAATTCGAGATGAAGTTTTATTACAGCATGTTGAAGATTTAGGTCTAGTAGTAACGGATGCTGCTACCAAAAATTTCATTAAAAATCTGGATTACTTTCAATCAGATGGAAAATTTGACAAACAACGCTATAAATCAATGCTAACAACGCAGAGAATTGCCCAGCAAGACTTTGTAGGAAGAATCAAAAAAGCGCTGGTTATGGAACAGTATCAGCGTAGTATTGTTGAAACTGCTTTCGCAACAGAAAAAGATTTAACAAGTTTTTTCACAATACAAAACCAAACGCGTGATGTCGAAATTATTTCGATTTCCTTGCAAACGGTAGAAGAGCAACCCACTCAAGAGGAAATTGAGGCTTATTACCAGGCAAACCAAAATCAATATTTAACTGATGAGCAGGTTTCAATTGAATACGTGCAATTATCACTGGATGACTTGGCAAAAGATATTAATCCTACAGAGCAAGAATTAAAAACTTATTATGAAGATAATAAGGATTTATACACAACTAAAGAACGCCGAAAAATAAGCCATATTCTATTTTCCTTTACTAATGATACAGGAAATGACGAACAACAAATGGCCAGAGCTTTAAGTGCTAAACAAGCTTTACAAAGTAAAAGCTTTGCCGAACTGGCAAAAGAAATATCAGATGATAAAGTCACTGCCGCCAAAGGCGGGGATTTAGGTTTGTTTAACGTCGGCGTTATGGAAAAAGCATTTGAAGATGCGGTTAATTCATTACAATTAGGTGAAGTGTCTGATCCTGTAAAATCAGCTTTTGGCTATCACTTGATTAAGGTAACAGAGTTAGTTCCAGGTAAAATAAAAGAATTTTCTGCTATAAAAGATGAGTTACGCACTGCATACCAAAGACAGGAAGCTGAAAATTCATTTTATGAACTGGGTGAGACTTTATCTCAGATCAGTTATGAAAATCCTGATGATTTAAACGCTGCTGCTGAATTATTGGATGTAGAGATAATGAAAACAGGTTTCTTTGGCAAAAATAAAGTGGCTACATCAACAGAGGAGCAAGCTATTATTTCAAATGCTGCTGTTATTGGAGCAGCATTTTCAGAAGATGTGTTGAAAGGGAATAATAGTGAGCCTATTGAAATAAGCTCTGATAAGATAATTGTTTTAAGAGTACAGGAACATAAGCAGACAGCTGAAAAACCATTAGATGAGGTAAGAGATAGTATAGTTTCTGTGTTACAGAATGAAAAATCGAGAGCACTGACCCTTGAGAAGATGAAGCGTATTAAAAGTGCTGCACTGAACGGTCAAAGTATGCAAAGTATCGCCGAAGAAAACGGGCTCAAAGTCCAAAGTATTTCTGCTTTAACACGAGCTAATGGTGAGCTACCTTTTCAGGTTAATCAGGCTATTTTTAAAGCAGCAAAACCAGTCAATGGAAAACCTACAGTAGTGAGTGTTTCTGAACCATCAGGTGCTCAAGATGTTATTAAAATACTAGTTGTTAATGAAGGTGTGATGAGTGAAAGCGATAAAGCCAAGCAAAAATTAGCCAAGAGCAATCTGGCAAAAGCATTTGGGCAGGCAGGTTTTAATGCTGCGCTCGATAGCTTACAAGAGAATGCCAGTATTACTATTAACCTGACAGAATAGTTTTTGGTAACTGGCCTAGTAAGAAACGCTTTAGCGTTTCTTACTAGTACTCCATCATAGTTGTATTGACGGATATAGGGAGTTGAGAAGTGGTTAGCTGCAAGGCGTGCGAGCGTCGGACTAGCAGGCTAATTTAAGCGAGTGCAACGCCGCAGATGACTACTTATCGACTTTTTATATTCGTCAATATAATTGTGATGGAGTACTAGCTAGGCATCAATCTTATCGTTTCGCCCCTTATGTGATCACTGTGGGTTCAGTTCTGCCGGTTCGTTTTTTAACCTCACAAAATTGTTCGGCAAGATTAATTAAAAAAGACAGCGCATGTTGTGCATTCTGATGATGCTTACTGCTGTCAGATTCAAATTTTTCCAGATAGATTCTTAATGTTGCACCGACAGTTCCTGTTCCGGATAAACGGTAAATAATGCGAGAACCATCTTCAAAGCCAATGCGAATACCTTGATTAGTACTGACACTATTGTCGATAGGATCGGTATAACTAAATTCATCGGCGTATTTTACGGTGTAATTACCAAAAGACTGGCCTACAAGGCCGGGAAGTTGATTACGCAGATGCTCAATAATAGTGTTTGCAATATCCAGGTCTACCGCTTCATAGTCATGACGACAATAAATATCACGACCATAAGTCTGCCAATGCTCCTGAACAATTTGTTCGACAGTCTGGCGCCTTTTTGCAATAAGATTTAACCAGAATAACACAGCCCATAAGCCATCTTTTTCTCTGACATGATCAGAACCAGAGCCAAAACTTTCTTCTCCACATAGGGTTATTTCACCGGCATCCAGCAGGTTTCCAAAATACTTCCAGCCAGTGGGTGTTTCATAGCAGGGTAAACCCATTTTTTTAGCTACACGATCAACAGCCTGACTGGTCGGCATGGAGCGAGCCACCCCTGAAATACCTTTAGCATAAGCAGGAATTAAGCGGGCATTGGCAGCCATAATAGCGAGACTATCACTAGGCGTTACAAAGACATTAGCTCCCATAATCATATTGCGGTCACCATCACCGTCAGATGCTGCGCCAAAGGTCGGGCTGTCTTCAGAAAACATAAGATCAGTCAGTTCTTTAGCATGCGCCATATTAGGGTCAGGATGATGGCCACCAAAATCTTCAAGTGGAATTTCGTTAATTACTGTTCCTTTTGGTGCGCCTAAGATTCCCTCAAGTATTCGAGTTGCATAAGGTCCCGTTATTGCGTGCATTGCATCAAAACATAAGGTGATGTAATTAGAGCTAAAGCTATTCTTTAACAGATCAAAATCAAAAATTGAAGCCATCAGGTCGGCGTAGTCTGTTACCGGATCAATAATACTGACAAGCAAATCATCAATTTGTTGCTGTCCAATGTTATCTAAATCTAGATCAGCAATATCGGCAATTTTGTATTCACTGATGGTGTTTGTGTTTTCAAATAAGGCATCGGTAAATTTTTCAGGTGCCGGGCCGCCATTATTAATATTGTATTTGATACCAAAATCTTCATCAGGCCCGCCGGGGTTATGACTGGCTGAAAGAATAATGCCACCAAAGGCCTGGTATTTTCTGATGATATGGGAAGCTGCGGGTGTAGACAATAAGCCACCCTGGCCAATGATAAGCTCAGAAAAGCCGTTGGCAGCAGCAATTTTGATAATGATCTGTATGGCTTCGCGATTAAAATAGCGACCATCACCGCCTAAAACCAGGGACTTTCCCTGGTAATCTTCTATTGAATTGAAAATTGACTGGACAAAATTTTCCAGGTAATTATGCTGTTGAAAAACGGTGACTTTTTTTCTTAATCCGGATGTACCAGGTTTTTGGTCACTAAAGGGCGTGGTAGACAGAGTATTGATTTGCATATTTTTAGACCTAACTGCATTTTTTATAATTATAGTCAGTGTAAAATACACCAAAACATTCATAAATTGTAGGTTTTTATGCAACGCATACCACTATTAGTTTTAATAATAATAATTCAGCTGCTATTTTTAGCACAACTCAAAGCCAATGAAGCCATCTGGTTATACATTGATATTGAAAAATTACAGCTTGAAGTTAAGCAAGGTAATAAAACGCTTGCCGTGATGGAAAACATTGCAATTGGACGCAGTGGTGCGGGTTTTAAACAACATATAGTGGATGATGTTACCCCGATAGGAACCTATAAAATAGGATGGATTAATAAAAACAGTCCTTTTTATCGTTTTTATGGCTTTAACTATCCTTCAGTAAAAAATGCCGAGCAGGCTTTATCAGCCGGTTTGTTGAGCCAGCAAGCCTATACTTCTATCATTAAAGCGCATAAAAAAGACGAAACCCCTCCACAGCATACCAGTATAGGGGGTAGGATTGGTATTCATGGTTTAGGCAACGCGGATGAAACTATTCATAAAATGATGAACTGGACACATGGCTGTATTGCTTTAAGCAATGAGCAAATTGATCGTTTGGAGCCCTGGATTAGGGAGAACATGCTGGTAAAAATAAAATAATACTGGAAAGTTTGTCGCAAAAAAGGCACAATTGAGCTGGTATTTTTTTAAGCGTGTTAATAATCTCTTTATAAAGGAAAATAAAATGATGAAAATAGTAAAAATTTCAGCACTTGCTCTTGTTACAGTTTTAACAACAGGTTGTGCGGCCACATCTGATATTGATTTTTTACAAACTCAGATTGATGGGCTGAAAGCACAAATTTCAACAGCATCAAGTGATGCAGCTTCAGCACAGGCAGCATCAGAAGACGCAGCTGCAAAAGCGGCATCAGCTGAAGCGGCAGCTAATCGTGCTGCACAATATGCACAAGATACTAATAATAAGCTTGATCGCAT
>CAZNGU010000195.1:0-5162 GCA_964572325.1 uncultured Methylomarinum sp. | reverse complement strand
GCTACTTTTTTTTGGAAAAACTAAGCTGCAAAGCCCCCTTGGCATTGCGAAATCTTAATTTATCGGCTTTTATTTCATAATTAGTACTTTGATTCAGGGCCTGTAAAAACTGTTGTTCCAGATCCATAACACCTTCTTCAGAACAATATTTTCGAGTAGTCCGTACTGAACCAATTTTTAATTGCTGCTTGTTAACCACATAATCAGCTGAAAACTGATTGCAACCCGCATTTCCCTGAATTTCATCATCGCTGAATTGCGCTGTCACTAAATGAGTAATTGAATTCGAAACCACACCGCCACGACCATTATTTATACCCGTTGCTTGCCAGCGTGTATTTTTTAGTGTAGCTGGCTGAATATAGTGAAATATCAAAACAATTTGCTGCTCTTCATTAAGTAACATTAACTGATTTTTCTGTAGTTGATAGCTGGCAACCGATGAAAGCACTTTTAAATAATGTTGTTCTTGTGTGGAAATGTCTGCTGAACAGGCCATCATAGTTAAAGCGATATGTCCTGGAAAAGTAATTTCAGATTTATTTTTCAATTGATAACCACCAGAATAGCGATTACACCCTGCACTACCCGATATTTTTGTACCTTCAAATTCTGCTGTGATTTTTGTTTTTGGCAATATAGCTGAAAGTGGGCCCGATGGCTCTTTATATTGCTCCAGTTGCCACTGTGTTTTTAGAAAAGGATTGGCTATCGTTAGTATAATGGGTTTGCTGTTAATCGCTACATCTCCATCTTTAGGTGATGGGGAAAAAGTCGTGATTTTTATCGACGAGGGAAGAGGTCCGTGTAGCGTAATATTTTTTGTCCATTGTCCTGATCCACCAATTTCCTCAGTTTTCATTGTTGTTGGCACTTGCATCAAAGTGTTACCCCTTAGATCCTCTATTTTTATGACAACATTATTTTCATACAGACCTTTTCCCTCGCCCTGAATAACAAGCGCTTGATCAAGTGTGATATTTGATAAATCTGCGGGTGCGTTTATTGTTAAATATTTAGCAGGGTTCTGCGTGCAAGCACTTAACAAAAGGACAAGGCAAGCTGTAAAAAATTTATTTATTATAATATTGCTCATTTGTAATTGATCATATTTTAGTTTATGGATTCATAAAAAAGGACAACCCAATAATCCTTTCCCAGCAGTACAATATTAACTGCTCATTACCATAGCAATAAACACCGCAATTCCTGTACTCATTGATAATAAAAATGGCAACCGAAACTTTGGCATTTGCAAAGCCATCAAACAACCGGTCAATAGTAATGTCAACAATGCTGTCGCAAACACTGCCGCATAAATCTTGAATTCAACACCGCCCTTGGCCTTGTGTAACTGTACCAGCTTCCGATAGTCACTCGTTTTCTTTACTTTTAATTCTGCTAATAATTGTTCTGACCCCGGTTCTAAAATGACATCTAGATCAGCACCTGTCCATTCCAGATAAAAAGAATTTCCCGCCGTTTTGATTTTGGGCTTACCGCTGGGCAGTGGTATTTCTTTCAACATTAATGTCTGCTTTACCCGTTCAACAAGTTTATCCTTATCTTGTAGCAGAGGTTGATCTAGTTTTAACTGATAGACTGTTGCTTCATAACCCCCTTTAATTCCCCAGGTATATAAAGCACCTGTAACCGGATACATAATCGCCGCTGGCAATATAAATGCTGCCAATAACATATGTATTTTCATTAACAAAAGTCTATTCATCGTTATACTTTTTATCCTTCATTAACTGAAATTATCCCCCTCCCTAACGTCTAACATTAGAAGAAGGGGACTGAATATTTTACACCTCAAGACTGATCAACTCTAGAGTTGATCAGATTATCATTCATCCATGTGTAACAGGAGCTTTCCTTTTTATACTCCTCGTATTCTACATTAACCGCCTATCGACGCATTTATGTGAACGATTGCTTCATTAACATGTTCAGTTGCAACATCAGCATGATCCATCTTGCCATGCTTTATTGCTTCATTTAGATGTGCAATTCCTTCACTCATGTGTGCCTTAGACTCACCGTCCAGTACTTTTTCAGCAGCCTGCGCATGCTCAAGAGCCACTACCGCATGCTCAGTCAATACACTGGCATGCCCAGCTTTACCATGTATGACAGCGACTTTAGAATGCTCCAGTGCTTGAGCCGAATGAGCTTCTGGCGCTTTTTTAGCATTTGTGGAACCTTTATAGGGAATGTATGCTGCAGATGCCGCTCCTGCAAACAAAGCAATCGTTACCAACAAAGTAACGGATAAAAGGTTTTTATACATTTTATTTTTTATCATGGGAATTTCCTCTGTTATTTAAAAGGATTAAAACAGTCATAGTCGCTTTTTGCCTAAAACTAAAGAATCAAAAAACTCAAACCCGTTCAATTAGCCTTTACATGGGATCTTTTCGGTAGTTCGGCTTTCCATGAATCTGGACCCGTAACATTCTGTCTCTACCTTACAGCAGGTTTAGCTTTTCGTTATTATAAATCCCATACCTAACATATACTTATTTAAAAATTGTTTCAACTTAAGTATAAATATTAAAATGATAGTTTGTACAGAAACATAAACTTAGCGCAGCTATGGGTTTTATAGTGAGGTGGTTTTTGTGGAAAGTAACGGCTCCATGGACCGGGCACATACGAAGTATACCTATTGAAAGCAGCATATTGAACCTTTCCATTCCCTGTACAGCGTATAACTCAACTTTCTCCAAACAACCAGCTCCATGTCCATACACTATTCTTAACATCCTCTATCCTTTGAGGTGGATTTGCTACGCCTGTAAATTGAAACTCTCGCCTGATTTTATCTATCACTGAATTCACTTTCTCTTCACTATTAAACGGCCCTGAAACAACACTGGATAAACCGGATTTTTCTATCCTTCTGGACGGAATTGGCGGTCCCTGGTGATTTAATAAGGCAACAAGTTTTTCTGCGGCATCAGCATCAGGAAATGTAGCAACTATAACAGACCAATCATCCTGGGTTAATGGTTTAACCTCAAGCTGTTGATAAAACCGAGGTGGATGCGTTAAAGACAAGGCTGTATTAGTAAGGGAAGCAAAATCCGGACTATTACTTAAAACAGGTATAGGTACACCTTTCGCCTGCTCCAGTATGCGCTCAACTTTTTGCCAATCAATTGAAACATCAGTTTTCCGGGAGATTCCCTTCAATTTCTTGAGTAACTTCTTTTTAATCTTTTTATGTTGTTGCGATGGTTTATGGGCTTCCAGATACAACATCTTGTTTTCCCAACCAAGTAAATAAGGCTGATCAATAATGTTTACAGATGTTCCTACCGGTATTTGTTTGAATAATTCTGCTATATCTTCTGGATACAAACGTACACAGCCGTGACTAATTTTCATGCCAACGCCATACGGCTTATTTGTACCATGAATTAAATAGCTGGGAATACCCAGACGCATTGCATAGTTACCCAGAGGATTATCTGGTCCTGCAGGAACTATACGGGGGAGTGGATCACCCTTTTTTGCATGTTCTTTTAGAATTGAAGCAGGCACACGCCATACTGGATTTTTTTTCTTTTCGATAATTCTTGTTAATCCAGTGGGTGTGCTCCATCCTTTACGTCCGATCCCTATAGGATAGGTTATTACACGACGAGGCCCTTGCCTGGGAAAATAAAATAAGCGCATGTTGGCTAAATTTAAAACCAAGCCCTGCCGCTTTACATCTGGAAGAGTGAATCGTATGGGTAAAAGAATCTGACTTCCCGGTTCAGGCAGCCAGGGATCAAGATGTGAATTTGCAATAGTAATATCGTTATAACCTAAACCAAAATAACGCGCCATATCAGGCAAGGTATCATTTTCGTGGGTTTGAATCGATGCAATAATGCCTACTACGTCTTGTCGATGGTTCAGGCTAAATTTATCAGTTTCAACGGCATCAAAAGTACTTTCTGCCTTGTAATTTGCATAATGTCTGGATAAAGACTGACACCCACCCAGCAACATGCTAAATAATAGACAATTTAATATACAAGGTATTCCCTGATTTTGATGATTGCTTACACTTAAAAACATAATTTCAGAGTCATATTTTCCGCCAAAGCAAGACGTTTGATTAATAAAACCTCGTAAAGTTCTAACAGAATAGCAATTGTTTACTATTTCACTCTATACATAAGGCTCACAGCTCTTGCAGCGATTAATATAATCGCATTAGATGACTATAGAAGCCATCTTTCCAGATAAATTTATCCTTGCTACCCGGAAAACATTTACGCTGATAATTTTACATGGAATGTAATTCTATGTTAAAAGTAAACAACGGATAAAGAACTAAGGAACGCGCATGGAATAAGTTGATCGCAATTGGCGAAGGTTTTTTGTTCGTATTCGAGGCGTAGCAATAGGCGCATAGCAAGCTACGCAACTATTGCTACAACGAAGAAGACGGACAAAAAGGCAAGTCAATTGTTCAAGTTATTTCATGCACGTTCCTAAATATAGTAGAAATAAGTCTGAGCTGTTATGGTAAAACCACATCTTTTCGTATGCCGTATCAAAAGCAAGATAAGATGATTGACCCGCTCTATTAAGCACTTTAAAAAGCAGCAGCGGCTGAAATACGGATTTTGAACAGCAATACCACCTAAAAAAAAGTGCTAGACAAGGCTCACAGTGAAATTTTAAACTACCTTTTCGTAAATTTTATCTCTTATTTTCAATATCATGCACTCCAGACTAAACGTTTGAGGTAAAGCAAAAGTCACACTGGACTGTTCGTCAACCTCGCGGTCTTCCAGGGTTTCTTAATAGTTAGACAAACTTCCAGTGACACTCTTCTCTCAGACAGGTTGAGGTCGTCCCCAAGAATTTACGAAAACACCTCACGTAATTGCTTCAATGATTACAAAAGGTATTAGGAAGATTTTAACCTTGAAAATGGAAAATAAATACGTTCGGTTAAATCTAAACGATTACATTTTAAAAACATGGGTCCCCTGATCGAATTTATTCATCCAAATCTCATGTCGAATGCTTCTACCTTTTACCTTTGTAACTATTCAGCGAATAATTTTATTAGGGTATAAGCTGTTGATTTATCAGGCTTCTTAAACAGGACGTTGCAGCAGAGCTTACATGGGCAGATATTTTCTCATCGGTAA
>CAZNGU010000194.1:0-5167 GCA_964572325.1 uncultured Methylomarinum sp. | reverse complement strand
GGATTATGAAAACGCCCGAACTCTCCATTTCTAAATGCCTTACATATTTGAAAAATTGAGCCACTACCTGCTGCCAGCAGCCTTTTCATGGCAAATTCAGGCGATGTTTGCAAAAACATCTGTTGTTTATCCGGCACGCAATGATAAAAACTTGAAAAAAAATCCAGTTGTGGGTCTGTACCTGTGGTATGACACAGCAAAGGTGTTTCTACTTCCAATACCCTTTTTTGTTTAAAAAACCATCTTATTTTTTCCAGCATTTGGGCTCTGCATTGTAATTGTTTTAAATCACATGCAGGTCGCCATTTTTCTACCACTACTCCTTAACTCGCGACACATATTCCCCTGTTCGGGTATCTACTTTAATCATTTCGCCAATTTGCACAAACAAAGGAACACGCACAACCGCGCCGGTTTCCAACGTAGCAGGTTTCCCACCCCCACCAGATGTATCGCCTTTTAAACCCGGGTCGGTATCTGTCACTGATAGCTCAACAAAATTAGGTGGCGAAATAGATAAAGGCGCATCATTCCATAAGGTCATGGTACAAATAGCTTGATCTTTTAGCCATTTAACCGAATCTGCCACCGCATTTTTATCGGCCTGATATTGCTCAAATGTATCTGGCATCATAAAATGCCAAAACTCACCATCGCTATAAAGATATTGAGTCTCAATATCAATAACATCGGCACCCTCAACCGATTCACCTGATTTAAAAGTCCTTTCTATGACTCGCCCTGTTTTTAGATTTCTAATTTTGACTCTGCTAAAAGCCTGGCCTTTGCCGGGTTTTATAAACTCATTTTCAATAATTGCGCATGGATCTGCATCCAGCATAATCTTTAATCCTGCTTTAAATTCGTTAGTACTGTACTTAGCCATTTTTTCCTCAGGTAAACAAACAACAATTAAACCATTATAATGAAGCTACCCAACGATAGAAACATTGCTAAGCACAAATAAACAAAAAAATTGCATCATCCTATAAAAAACTGGCAACAAGAGCTAACAGAAGGGTTCAGTGATATTGCAGAACTTTACCGCTATTTAAACCTGCCTATTGATCAATCAACAGCCACTTATACTTTTCCACTACGCGTCCCCCGTGGTTTTGTTAATAGAATGGAAAAAGCAAATATAAATGATCCATTGTTAAAACAAGTATTGCCTATAAGCAAGGAGACACTTGAGATAACAGGATTTAGTAACGACCCCGTAGGTGATATTAATGCCATCACTGCACCGGGGATTATTCATAAATACCAAGGACGTGTTCTTTTTATTACCACCGGTAGTTGCGCCATTAATTGTCGCTATTGTTTCCGCAGAAATTTCCCCTATTCTGAATTCCAGCTCAGTACAAAAAAAATCCAGCAAGCATTGCAATATGTACAAAATAATCAAGATATTTCAGAGGTTATCCTTAGCGGTGGTGATCCTTTATTACTCAATGACCAAAAGTTATTTAGCCTGCTTCAGAAAATAGAGCAAATAGAGCATGTCAAACGCATCAGAATTCATAGCCGTATTCCCATTGTCTTACCTAGCAGAATCGACACTGACTTTTGTGAACAACTGAGCAATATAAACAAACCCATCGTTATTGTTATTCATTCTAATCATCAGAATGAGCTTAATGATGAAGTGCAAGTCGCTTGCAATAAAATGACCCTTAGAAAAATTACCTTGCTTAATCAAGCCGTATTATTAAAAAACATTAATGACAGCGCAGAGCAATTGTGCGCTTTAAGTGAAAAGCTTTTTACTTTTGGTGTGTTGCCTTATTATCTGCATTTGCTGGATCGCGCCCATGGAACAAAACACTTTGAAGTAAAACAAGCTACAGCTATACGACTTATGGATCAAGTAAAAAAACAATTGCCTGGTTATCTTGTTCCTAAGCTGGTCAGAGAACAAGCGGGTGCAGATAATAAAATTATTATTGCTTGAGTCAGTTCACCACAACAATTCTCAAAAGCAACTAGACTTGTTAAGAATAAAATAAAAATCATAGTGTTTTCATGAGTAACTCGAATCTACCTTTTGAATTATCTGAGCAATCCATAGCTAACTGGCTCCTTACTTTAAGTCAGCTAAGCAGTGTAAATTCAGCTAATGAACTGAATAAAGCAATACAAAAACTCAGAAAAACAAACCATACCCCAAAACAAGTATTAGCCGCGTTGACCCAGCTGACACCGACAATACTTTTTATATGTAATGACATTGAATCATCATTGCTGTCTGAAAAAGCCAAACCTACCGAAAAAACATCTCGAAAAATTGAGAAGCTTGGTATTCAATTATTACGAAATTTAAGCCTAGCTTTCTGCACTTTGGCAAAAAACGAATCGTTTTCAACAGAAGAAAAACACCAGGTTCTCTATTTTGCATTACAACTCATTGGATTCACCCAGCGGATAACACTGATTTTTCACGAGAACCCATCATCCACACTTTGGAAAAAATCAGCTGAAATTTTCACACTTACCCAAAATGCATCGCTAACGCTACAAGAAGTAAAGCTTAAAATAAAAGAATTCAAAAATTCTACGACTATAGAATCCGTTTTAAAACGAAATTTGCTATTTGCCATATCCAGCTCTTATCAATTTAATAGTCGTCAGATACAAGAACTTTTTGTTATTTCAGAACAACAGTCTCAATTATTAAAACTAAACCAACAAAACCCAACAGGAAATACTTTTGTATGGGACATGGAAAATGGACAACTACCATCACTGCATAATAGTCGCAGTGCATATAATAATGCTAAAATAACTCTTGATCCTGCCGCTTATATTGCTTTTATTCAGTCGAAAAACTTCAGCTCAGAATACATTACTGAAAACGTATTAACTCAACTAATCAATATGTTCTCAGGCTTCAAAAGCATAATTAATTCTATGCAGTCAACTGAATTCACTATTAACAACTTAATTACCGGCTATGCTGAAATTATTGACTATTTAAATAAGATTGAGAAACTCAATAAAATCCAGAAAATGAGCGCCGAGATGGCTGAAGCGATGCCCCTCAGAAAACTGACATTGGAACCTTTTGAATTTGAAAAAAATCACTTGACCCCTGTTTCAGAGCCAAGCCCCTCTTTGAGTCATATTGAGCTTCCAAAAAATGCACAGACAGTAAAAATCTTAAAAACCATTCACAAACAATATATTATTGCTATTTCAAGCATCTCAGCTTATTCAATTGGTGACATTATTCTGCTTTGTAATCCAAATGCAGAACCAAGTCTAGGAATAATTCGTCAACTAAAACCCATAGAAAATGCATTTTCTTTACAATTGTTGATAGAAATAATTGACGGAAAACCCTTATCTTCTATAGCCCATTCTACAAAATTAAGGCTAGAACAAATAATATTGATCCATAAAAAAAGCTCACCACCTCAAATCATTATCCCACCTTGCAAACTTTCCAACGGAACTCCAATTAGATTGGCTAATAAACAAATACTGGTCTTAGATAAGTTGATCGACTGCAACCCTTTTTATATGCATTATCTAACTTATCTGAATGAGGATTTAATCAACTCGGAATCTTGACTTGTAAGCCTCATTCCCGGTATTTTTCAACATATCTTTCATGAAATCGTTTTTGATAAATAGTAAGAATTTTTTTAAGGCTTATATCAAATTTTTTCCGTGTAAACTCCTCACTTTTTAATAATGCCTGAATCCCACGATTAATTTTTTCTCCAAATTGCAGTTCATAATTATCAGCAATAGCGTGATATAAATGCTTAATACTTTCTGCATTAGCTCCAGCAAAAAGCATAGCAATCAAACTATCCACCTCTCTCATTGATTTTTTATATTTTTTTTCGTAAATATTTTCTAAAGTTAAAATAAATTCTTTTAATTTGTGCTCTGGTAAATGCTGCCTTTCTAACAGATTATAAAAATCTATCAGCCTGTTAAACTCGAATGCTTCTTGCTTGCTTGCCGCGTTTATATTTTGTTCTTTAAGCTTTTTTGGCTGATTATCAAAAACCTTAACATCACTAAACATAAAGAGAGGCTTAGCATTTTCGAATCGTTTTTTAACCACATCGGCCATTGCAGAAAAGCCACAACTTATTACAGAATTCGGGTGGGAAATAGCCACGGGCACTTGTTGCAACAAGGCCTGCCCAACCTGTTTATCTTCTGTCAAATACCCCAAATAATTAACATTAAGCTTTAAATAGTTTTTTACCGCCTTTTCAAATCGATCAAACACCTCAAGACTTTCTTGATAATCACCTACCCTGTTTACCCAAATAAAAAACATGTGTTGTTTTATTCTTTGCTGCCTTAATAAATCAAATGATTTAGTCAAGGATCTTGGTTCGGAGGTGATAACTATTATCTTGTAATATATGGGGACAACCCACTCAAATACACAGCTGTCCATTCCGGCTATGGTATCAATGAGTATAAAATCAAATTTTTTTTCCAGCGTTTTAACTGACGAATGTAATATTGCTAACTGCTGAGCGTTTAAATTGGCGTGATTTTTTGTCGACCCTGCAGAGACCATACTCACACCAGATGAAATATTAAAAGTAACTTCATCTATAGTCTTTTCGCCGTCCAGTACATTTTCAAGAGTAAAACTAGCAGCACATCCAGTAAAAATATTAATATTATTAGACTGCATAGCACCCGCATCAAACAAACACACATTGCTATTTCTGGCAGCCAGGGATATTGCCAGATTAGTAATAATATTGGTTTTCCCCACCTTCTCTTTACCACTAATAAATGCTATAACGCTTGCCATCCATCACTCTTTATTATTATTTTACGGTCATAATATACGGTTTGGGCTTAAGAAGCTCTCTTGATCATTTTCTGAAATATGATTTTACTCTACCTGCTGGCATCATACGCTGGGATTTGATTGTGTGCATGTTCTTAAATTTTCTACCTGCTGCTTGTTTGCAGGAAAAGAATAAGACAAGGATGAGAGAGTAATAAAATGCAAGGAATTTTGGAAGGATTAAACTACGGGATGTGTTAATCAACACCCTAACCCCTTAGCAGAATTTTGGTGAGTAATTACATAAATTTTGACAATAGCTATTAAAGAGGCAAAAGCAATCACTAGCGCTTAATCTGAAAAACCTTTCCTTTGTATTTAACAACGATGCTATTC
>CAZNGU010000193.1:0-5200 GCA_964572325.1 uncultured Methylomarinum sp. | reverse complement strand
TCCTCTCGAGAAAGTGGTTTGTTACATAAACCTGAATCACTGGCCTTTGATGTAGACCCTTTTGCAAAACAACCGTGGGTTAAACGTTTGCAGGGTTCATTTGTTTACTAAAAAGTGACAGGCTTAATTTAAAATTTCCTGTACCTTGCCATCAACCGCCAAAAAAACAATATCGGCCAGGCCTCTAAAAACACCATGCTCTACAACACCCGGCATACTGTTCAAAATAAAATCTATTTCGTCACACTCCTGATGCGCCTCAAAAACCACATCAAGCACCAGACTACCATAAGAAGTGACAGCTAAACCATTTCCCATTTTACGCAATTCTGCTCGACCCCCTAATTTTTCAAGACTTTGCTGAACCATTTGCCAGGCAAAAGGCATAACTTCTACAGGAATTGGAAAATGCTCACCAATATGATCAACCATTTTACTTTGATCAACCAATACCAAAAATTGCTCACAGGCTCTGGCTAACAATTTTTCCCTGACCAAATCCGAACCCTGTCCTTTTAATAAAGTATTATCAGGGGTGACTTCATCCGCGCCATCCACATATAAATCTAGCTGCGTCACATGCTCAATGGACATCAAAGGAATGGCTAATGCTTGTGCTTTGCGCATACTCATTATAGAACTGGATACCGCCGTAATCTGCAAACCCTGTTCTGCCCTGAGTCTAGCCAGTTCTGCAATAAAAAAATCAGCAGTAGAACCTGTTCCCAACCCCACAAGCATGCCATCTTTTACCAGTTTTGCCGCATGTTTTGCTACCAATTCTTTATCGTTCATGCTTCTTCTCTAAAAATATCATCAATCGCACCCTGCTAAATATTGCTAAAAATGTTCCAAATATCAAGCCCACTGAATAGTTGCAGAATTTTTGTTTTATGACCCTCTATAGGCTAATTCTTTTACTCTTTCTAAAACAGCCTGGGCATGACCTACATGGTTAACCCCATAATAAGCTTCAACGATCTCACCGTCAGTATTGATAATAAAGGTAGATCTTAGAATAGCCATTTTCTTTACGCCATTCTTTTCTTTTTCTTGCCATACCCCATAACTTTCGCATATTTCACCACTTTCATCAGCCAGTAAATCTACTTTTAAGTCGAATTTTTTTATAAAATTGGTATGACTCTCACATGAATCCTTACTCACACCGATTACTACGGTAGAAAGCGCAGCAAAATCTGCAGCCATCGCTGTAAAGTCATTAGCTTCTATAGTACAACCCGGGGTATCGTCCTTTGGATAAAAATATAAAACAATATTATTGCTTCCTTTAAAAGAAGATAACGTCACTTCTTGTTCATTCTGATTTAATGAATTAAATTCTGGTGCGACTTGATTTTTTTCTAACATAAAAAAGACCCCTCTTATTATTTTTGTTTTGAAACAAATTAAAATCTTGTGAATAATCATAAATATGACTTTCTGATTATTACTGAAATAAACCAATAAATAAACCTTATTATTTTTATCAGTCTAATACCTTATCAAATTACTGTTATGAAAGTTCTTCTACTGACATAAACCAATGGAAATCAATGGGGTCGTAGCCGTTAATAAAACATTATGAGCTACACGACAAGCTAGAACAGCCCGGTTTATTACGCGCCCATTCAGGCCGTTTTTTTGAAAATCCTTCATTTTCAGGCTGTTCATCATAGGGTCGACGCATCACTTCCAGCAATTCATTGACCATTGAAAAATCACCTTGCTCGGCTTTATCAATCGCTTGTTGAGACAGATAATTTCTTAATACATATTTCGGGTTTACCTTGTTCATACACAACACCCTATCAGCTTGCGTAGTATTTTCTTGCTGAATACGAATACTGTATTGCCTAAGCCAATTCGCCATAGCTGATTTATATTTTTCAGTTAATGCATCAATCCGGTAATACGCATCCAGCAGGGGTTCAAGCATTTGATCATCAGAATAATTCGCAGAGACCTTATAAATATCAAACAAAGCCAGTTTACGATAAAAAATTGTCATATCCGTCTCAACTTCGGCTAATAAAGATAATAACTGCTGACATAATTCTTCATCCGTTTCCGGCTCAAACTGCTTAAAACCCAGTTTAGCTGCCATCATAGCTTGCCAGCCTTGGCTAAAGGTCTGGTTATAAACCGTCAGTGCTTCTTGTAATAATTCGGTATCTTCTATTAAAGGATAAATTGCATTAGCTAATTGCACTAAATTCCACAATGCTATTTGTGGTTGCTGTCCATATCGATAACGTCGTTCCCCGGCATCGGTGGTATTTGGCGTCCAGTCAGGATCATAATCATCCAGCCAGCCATAAGGGCCATAGTCAATGGTTAAACCAAGAATGGACATATTGTCTGTATTCATTACGCCATGCACAAAGCCTACTCTTTGCCAATGCACGATCATTTCAGCCGTTTTACGGCAAACTTCTTTAAACCAAAGCAGATATTCCGTTTGGGTTAAGGCAATCGATTCTTCAAATAAATAAGAAAAATCTGTTCGAATAGTAAAACCGACAAATTTTCGTAATAAATCATGCTCTCCTCGCGCCGTAAAAATCTGGAAGCTACCAAAACGAATAAAAGAAGGAGCAACCCGACAAACAATCGCACCTTGCTCTGCCTTTGCTCGGCCATCATAAAACATATCACGTACCACCTGATCACCAGTCAAAACCAGACTCAAGGCACGGGTGGTAGGTACACCTAAATGATGCATTGCTTCACTGCATAAAAACTCGCGCACTGAAGATCGCAACACAGCGAAGCCATCTGCATTTCGGGAATAAGGCGTTAATCCAGCCCCCTTTAACTGCAATGCCCAGCGCTGCTTTTTATGGTTAATAATTTCGCCCAGATTGATCGCGCGGCCATCCCCTAATTGCCCAGCCCACTGACCAAACTGATGTCCTCCGTAGCACATAGCATAAGGAGCCATCCCCGGTAACAACTGATTTCCAGTAAATACTTGAGCAAAATACTCACTCTTGCACTCCTCTGCAGAAAGCCCTAGCTCCTCTGCCATTTCTGTTGAATATGCTACCAAAAAAGGTTTAGATGCTTTGCAGGGCAAGACATGAGAAAAACAAGCATTTGTCACTTGTCTGCAAAAATTTTTGCTTTCTGTATCAGCTGGCAATTGCTCAACAAAACGATTATCAAATATAAATTTATTCAGTTTAACAACAGGACTCATCTCTCTATTTTTTTAAATGACTGCTTACATTATATTGACTGTTATTATTAGGTTATCCCGTTATTTTTTTCTACCTTAATTTATCTATTGTTTTTACTTTTTTTTACATTATTTTACTGCTTACCTTAGAGATAGCTGAACATTATGAACGCGCTATGAATAACCCTACTTTATTTAAGTTATTAATTTTTCAGCAATATCTTGCACTATTCATGATATAATTCTTGTCAGTGTGTATTAATTCTTACTGTACGCATTTTCTCAACAACCTCTTTATAAGGTATATTTACATGACTTTAAAAAAATTAATCGTTACTTTATTTGCCAGCATTTTAATGCTTGGCTCTGCACAATCTGTTATGGCTCAAACAATGGAAAAAAGCGCACCAGATCAAACGCTTTCTGATGTTATTAAGCTTAATGAAGAAACTATTGCAGCAATGAAAAGTGGTGCTGAATATTCAGAAGTTGCCGCCTTATTAAAAGCAACCAAGCAAGCGTCTAAAACAGTTGTTATCAGTGGCCCTGCTGATTTAAGGAAACAAAAAGGAAGTGGTAGAATCAAAAAATCACGTAAAGCTTATAGAGCGGGTGATGTGGAAAAAGCCATTAAAATGGCAGAAGAAGCTCTTGATTATTACAAAAAAGCTAAAGCAGTCCATTTTAATTAATTTTACTTCGAATTTGTTGCACATTAGATAATTAACAATCAATTGTCTGAAAGCACGGTTTATTAAAATTAAGCAATTATAGAGCCCTGGTTTTTACATTTCTTGTGTGAATTCGGGGCTTTTTGCTGTAAGCCCTATCTTTGTAAAAATCGTTTTACGCTCCACCTTGTATAATTTTTCTTATAATTTGTTCGCCTGTCTTATCCCCTATCGACTGATAATTTCACTCACACCCTGTTTTGCATCAATATCGGCAGGAAGTATAATAATGCCCTGCATTCAATCAGAACTCGCACTATAAATGCCTTATATCTGCCCCATTTGCCAAGCTCCTTTGCTATTACACCAAGCATCCAAAGGTTATTATTGTAGCAACAAGCATCACTTTGACCAAGCGGCTGAAGGCTACCTAAACCTACTACCTGTACAGCACAAAAAATCCAAAGAACCAGGCGATAGCAGAGCGATGATGCGTTCTCGTCGAAATTTTCTGGAAAACGGATTTTATCTACCTCTGGCAGAATCAATCGCCACTTTAATAGACTCTCATTTAACAGAAAACAAGCAATACAAAATACTGGACATGGGTTGTGGCGAAGGCTATTACAACCGGCAAATTGAAAAACTCAGCCAAAACAATAAGCATTTTGAGTTACACGGTATAGATATTGCCAAAAATGCCATTTTCGCAGCGGCCAAAAAACAGCCTAATGCCCATTTTATTGTTGCCAGTAATAAACGCATGCCTTATAAAAATGCTTATTTTGATATGGCATTAAGAATTTATGCGCCGTCAAATGATGCTGAAATTATTCGCCTGGTTAAAGACCAGGGACTGCTACTCATAGTCACCCCTGGCTCACGACATTTATGGCAACTAAAAGAATTTATATACAAAAAAGTGAATGAGCACGATATTAAAGTAGACCTGCCAAAAACATTTGAACATATTGAAACTCAGAGAATCCGCTTTACAATAAAGCCTGATCAAAATAATAGAATGGCATTACTGGAAATGACTCCGTACGCCTGGCGAGCAAAAATGGACATAAAAAACAATATAAAACTGGCAAAAGGACTTGAAATTGAAACAGATTTCCTATTAACTCTGGCCATTAATAATAAGCCTGTAAATTGATAGTTTTAGCTTTCCTCATGATTTTCATCAAAGAAAATACAATCAATACGAAATATAATCAGCAGTTTCCTAAGCCCTCTACATCTTGGCAACCTAGCTAACTCATCAACTTCATCACAATTCAGCTACTAGCTTATCAACTCATAGCGAATAACCTAGTAATATAGTAAACTATTAACTCCATCAAAT
>CAZNGU010000192.1:0-5206 GCA_964572325.1 uncultured Methylomarinum sp. | reverse complement strand
CCCTATATTATTTCTGTCGGTAGAAGTAAACCCATCACTGCGGTAAAGCATATTGATTGCCCAACGGTTAATGATTTTGATAAGGCCTTAGCTGATATTGAATTTGATAAAGTGATTATGATGATAGGTAGTTCTAATCATCATGTTTTAAATTCAAACAAGTTGTTAGCGATAGAAAAAAATGTTTTACCATTAAAAAAAGTCTTTGATACATTACGAAAATATAACATTAAGAAGCTCATTAGTTTTACTTCAATTTTGCTATATGATCGTGAACAAATGACTTTACCTGTTGCTGAAAGTCAACAAATCAATCCTTATCAAAATGAATATATTTTCAGCAAATATTTGGCTGAAGAAGTTGCCAGTTTTTATAGTGATATTCCCAATATTGTGGCAAGGTTAACGAATATTTATGGTGAAACAACAGCTTTAGGTCGTCCAGATGTTGTAAATCAGTTAGTCGAAGGCTTGGTCTTTAATAAAAGAGCAAGCGTACAAAATACTCTACCTTGCAGAGATTTTATTTATAATAACGATGCTGCGGATGCCATAGTTCAATTATTAGATTCCTCATTCACCGGAAAAATAAATCTTGCAACAGGAACAATGCATTCTATTGGTGATATTGTCGATATACTTGAATCGGTTTCTGGACTAAAGATAGATAGATTGCAGGGTGAGGCAAGAGGTCATATGCAGTTTCAAGCAGATATTTCTCTTCTTAAGAAAGTAATCAACTGGACACCTAAGCATACATTAGAACAAGGACTCAGCAAAACCTATAAAGCAATGGCGGCTATGTATGGATAAAATAATTATAACGGGAGGCTCTGGTTTAGTGGGGCTTACTTTAAAAAAAATATTACCTCAGGCCATTTATTTAAGCTCCTCAGATTTTGATTTACGCTCTGAAGATGAAGTCAAAAAGATGTATTCAATCTATAAACCTGATTCGGTTGTCCATCTTGCAGGTAGAGTGGCTGGAATATATGATCACTTAAGATACCCAGTCCAGTATTTTGAAGAAAACTTGTTAATGAATACCTTCGTTTTAAAACATGCCTATAAAAATGGTGTTAAAAAGTTTATTGGCATGTTGAGTACCTGTATTTATCCTGATGTCGTCGAAAAATATCCGATGTCTGAAAATGATTTGCATAAGGGTGCGCCTACAGCCACTGTTTTTTCTTATGCTTATGCCAAAAGAGCCTTAGCCATTCAGATTGATATTTATAACAAACAATATGGTACACAATATAATTATTTGATACCCTGCAATTTGTATGGTGAATATGATAAATTTGGCCAGAATCATAGCCATTTTTTAGCTGACTTAATGAGAAAAATAGCGCAGGCAGATAAGGAAATTCAATTATTTGGAACAGGCAAGCCTATAAGACAGTTTATGCACGCAAGGGACTTGGTAAAAGTAATTACTTATTATTTAGATAATGATATTGAAGAAAATGTAAATGTGGCAACCCCTGAAGTCTTGTCAATAAAAGAAATGGCGCAAATTGCTATAAAAGCCTGCAATAAAGAACATTTGAAAATAATATTCGATCCTGAGAAAGTTGATGGTCAGTACCGAAAAGATGTGTCTATTGATAAGCTCTTAACAATTATGCCCAATTTTGAATGTATGTCTTTGCATGATGGTATACAGCGAACTTATCAATACCTTACGGAATCAAATAATGCAATCCGGGGTATTGATATAAATTACACGCCTCAAAAAACTTAATATTGTTAATTGCTCCAAAAATTATGCATTCTAATCACCCTGGCCTTTTATGGAAAAGGAAATAAAGTTTCAAGGCGTTAAAGCTAACATCCATTCATCCAAATGGTCTTCAAGAATATAATTGTCCAGAACCCATTGCTGTAATACCTGCCCTTCTCTCTTTAATGCTTCAGGTTCATTTATTTTTTCTCTGAATATTCTAATCCAGTGTGCTGTATTATTGGGTACCCGTGTGACCGGTGCATTCTGATAGGGAAAAATATCCGTACATAATACCGGCCAGCCCAATATGCCATATTCCAATAAACGTAAATTGGTTTTGGCCATATTAAAATTATTGTACTCCAATGGCGCAATAGCTAAATCCAGATCCAGACTGGCTAATTTCTCAGGATATAAATCGAACACTACTCCATCATGATATTCTTTAATATGGGGTCGTATAGAGTCTGGGCACATTCCCATAAAAACCCAGTCAACCTCATCTTTGGTCGCTTCAATTAGTGGAAAAATCAATTCCAGATCCCCATGGTGCTGGCCGCCACCAGCCCAGCCCACGCGGAGTTTATTGTTGCGCTCTCTTTTTGTGAAAGACAATTCTGTCCAGCGCGAGCGTTCCAGATAGTTAGGTACTAAACGGACATCGTCAATGCGTTTACCAAACGCTTGTTGTAAGGGTTCAGTCGCAACAATTAATCGATCAGAGTTTTCAAACATTTTGCGCAAACGCTTACCAATATCTTTGGGCCAGGTTTTGCGTAAAGGATGTTTTTGCGGTAATGCAGAAATCAAATCATCTTGAGCATATATTCTAAAGACATGATTAAACTTTTTATATTGTTGCCAGGCATGAATCAAATAGTCTGCTGTTCCATTTTGCAGCAATAACACGTCGGCTTGTGCTCGCTCAATTTCTACAATATCAGGAATTAATGAATCGCTATGATTGGGCAGTAAACTGCTTCTAATTTTTGCAGCATACGTTAACGCACGCAATGGAGATCGTACTCGATACTCACCTATGCCACTTTCATTTGCAGGAAAAGCATAAACTCGCAGGCGATCATGAATATCAATATTCCAGCTGACATCTGTTTCTGTCTCAATCTGAAAATGATTATATTTTAGGCTTAAATGCCGATTATAAGCCGGATCATGTGCTAATTGTGGTAGCCAATTACTAAGCATTGTATCGGCATCTGCTCGCATTTTATCTGTGGAATACTCAATCAGGCTTTGTTGATTGATTAATAAGGTAACAAAAGGTGTCCAGACTATAGCAAGCTGACGTTCACGTATTCTTAAACAGAATTCAATATGATCAAAGATACTACCCTCAGTTGAACATTGAGTCATAATTTGCTCAAACAATTCTCTTTTTAGCAAAAAACATAAGGAGGAAACCGCTGATAAATTTTGTGTGACCTGTGCTCGATTCATATAGCCGGGATGATCGAGAGACAATGAGCGGTGAGGATATCCGGCAACACCCAAATCCCCCATGCCTAAAATGACACCGGCATGATGGATTTTTTGTTCCATATCAACAATTCTTGCGCCTACCACGCCTACGTTTTCACGTAAACCTTGAGCCATCATCTGAGTTAACCAGTGTTTTTGTACGGCAATTAAATCAAGGTTATAAAACAGTAAAAAATCACCTTTAAGGTCATTTACAGAACGATTACTTAATGGTGATATTTCAGAGCCTGAATAAATGCAATAAGTTAATTCAATGGTGCAGATGTTTAGTTCTTCAAAAACCGTGTATATTTCCTTTTCAGTTAATGAGGAACTAACGACAACTTGGTAATTTTTATAATCGGTATTTTCTAAAATGGCATTGATACAATGCTTCAATTGACCTAAATGTGTCTTTTTTAATACCACAATAACAATTGAAACTAAAGGCTCATTAGGCACGGGATAATCAATATAAAAACTATTAGGGCATAAACCCTGTATTATTTTTGCATTTATCTGATTGCGTTGTAGATGTTGCTGCAGTATTTTCTTGCCTGCTACCAGTAAATAGGCCTTTTCGGCTTCTGATATTGTTGTATTGGCTTTATGTACCAATAATTCGGCAATATGACCAATACTTGAATCGCCGGATTGATCCAGAATGCGTAATGCCATATCCCAATTTAATACACCGGCTAAACCACAATAGCCATCCATTTTATCAAGCTGCGACTTTTTGACTAAACAAAACTCACCGACATAATCGAGTGACCTTAAAAGATCTGGATTACAATCTGGTTTAAATAAGGGGTCAACGGTTTCACTTGAGGCACTGATATGATCTTCATCAACATAGATAAAACCCCACTCAGGTTTTAAATTTATATAATTGGCACAAATGGATAAGGCATTCGCTTCAAACATTGTTCCCGGATAAATCACTGCGACCCAATCAAAAGTGTCTGCAGCCAATAAAACATGATTGATAGCACTATACAGCTCGCCTTCCACCTGAATCCAGTGCAGCATTTCCAATTCATCAAATACAGGGTCAGGACATGCGTCTGCGGAAAGAATCGCTAAAGACCATTGCCCATAACATTGCTGATTTAAGGAATCAATGGTGTCAGCCAATAAGCTAGTATTTTGCGATTCTAATACGGTCAGAATTAGAAAATTTGGCGAAACAGCCCAGTCTTTCATTTGTTCTGCCAATATCTGTGCATCCGCTTCAGTTATAGCATGTTTTTGTTTCCAGACTTCATAAGGGTTAACGACTTCTTGCACGGCCTGCCCAACTGTTATGCTGCTTCCTGGTTGTTGAAACCCTGCCAGTTTGTTCTTCTGAGCTTCTCTTACAGCCTGGGAGTCAAGATCGCCATGTTTTAAATAAATTGATTGGTAAAAATCATGATAATTTTGAATATTATTGGACGAAACACTTTCTCTTCCGCTTTGCTGTAAATGAACTTCTACTGTTGTCTGGGGAATATGTACAAAGTCGCAGCCTTTGCTTAAACGGATGAGCAGATCCCAGTCTTCCAGACAACTCATGGTTTCATCAAAAAAACCTGTCTGTTTTAAATAATCTGCTCGAATACCCCAGGTATTAATAGGAATGAAATTATCGACAAACAATCTCTTCTGAGAATATTCTATGCCTTTATAACGTGGTTCTCGTTTTATGACTTCGTGTTTTTCATTCTCTATAACATATTCTGCCAGGGTGTAAACAAAATCATTATGCTGGATGCCGTTTACAATCACTTGTAAATGATGAGGTAAAAATATATCGTCATCATCCAGGAAACAAATAACTTCACCACTGGCTATTTTTAAGGCCAGGTTTCTGGCAGCGACCTGCCCCCGGTTGATACTGTATTTTACAAATACAATATTAAATATATCTTCAAACGGTTTGATAATGTCATCAACACATACTCCCGCATCATTAACCAGAATAACTTCAAAAGTTGAATAGTTCTGTTTTGCAAT
>CAZNGU010000191.1:0-5215 GCA_964572325.1 uncultured Methylomarinum sp. | reverse complement strand
AAAGCTATTATTTTGAGTCAGATTATTTGATTATTTGATTATTTGAGGCGAATAGTAGGCTCTTTAACGAAAATAATCGGGAAATCTGGCCAAAATCAGTTTTTCCGCAGTAGGTTTTCTATTCTCGGACAGGCTCCTAGTCCTGCCTATTACCCATAAATTGGAGTCTAATAACTTTAGCTATTGCTGTTTCAGAAATAGCTAAAGCTATTTCACTCCTGACAAAAGACCCTATTTGACCAACTTTCATTACTCTAAGACTACCCATTACCCATAATTTATTACATATAATATCTTTGCTAACTTGGTTCAAAAGCCCTCCCTCTCATGGGCAGGAGGGCTTAAGAGACCGTTGTCTATAGATGGCTTTGGGTACGAGAATTTGTGGGTAATAGGCAGTCCTAGTCATTGTTCTTCCTGTGTAACTGATCAATATCATCTTCATATTGGTAATAATCCAGCACTTCATAAAGTGCTGTACGAGTCTGCATTTTCTCAATAACAGCTTGCTGTGTTCCTTGCTGACGTATCGTTTCATAGACTTCCAGTGCTGATTGACTCATCGCTCGAAATGCCGATAAAGGATATAAAATAAGACTAATACCAGTAGCATTAAGTTCATCAACTGTATAAAGTGGTGTTTTTCCAAACTCTGTCATATTTGCCAATACTGGCACAGGGACTGCCTGGCTAAATTGTTCATAGTTCTTTAAGGCAATTAATGCTTCAGCAAAAATCATTTCAGCACCTGCTTCAATATAGGCATTAGCTCTATCAATTGCAGCATTCATCCCTTCTGAAGCAAAAGCATCTGTCCTTGCCATAATGGAAAATTGATTGTCAATTCTGCCATCTACTGCGGATTTTATACGGTCAACCATCTGTTGAGTGCTTACTAGAACCTTATTAGGTCGATGTCCACAGCGTTTGCTGGATACCTGATCTTCTATATGCATCGCGGCTGCACCAGCCTTATTTAATTGTTGGGCAGTTCTAGCCACATTATAGTCATCACTCCAGCCAGTATCGGCATCGACTAATAAAGGTAATTGGCAGCTATCGGTAATTCTACGAACTTCTTCTGTAACATCATGCAACTCTGTTAAGCCTAAATCGGGTAAAGCAAAACAGGCATTGGCAATACCTGCCCCTGATAAATACAGCGCATTAAATCCGGATTTTTCTGCCAGCAAAGCATTGTAGGCGTTAATAACGCCAATAATTTGTAATGGCGATTCCTGCTTTAGTAGTTTTAAAAACAAGCCTGTTTTGCTGGCATTTATCTTTTCCATTAGTCATACTCTTGCAAGGTTATTACCAATAAAGCCTAAGACAGAGTGTTACCTGCTTAGTTGCATATCCCTGTATTTTGTTAGGTAACGTGCAATAAATAACCCACCCATCTTGCTTGCCATACTACAAGATGGAATTATTTTGCTTTTAAATAGTCTTTAAAAATGTATTAAAAAGTATATGAGAACAATGACATGGAACTATTTGACTCAATTAATCTTTATCTGTTAAATCATCCGCTCCTGTTAAATCAACTGGAGTTCCTCTTTAGAGTAAAGTATTGGATATTTCTGACAATGGCTATTTATTTTGTGCTATTACCTTATCGGCAACGCTTACGTGATATTAAAGAACAAAAAAAGCTATCAAAAAAACCGGGAAAGTTTCTTGCCTAACGTTTTTATCCCAAAAAAAATTTCAAGCCATGTCAGAACTCAAAAAAACAGCCCTTTATTCCTTACATATTGAATTAGCTGCAAAAATGGTGCCTTTTGCCAGCTACCACATGCCTTTGCATTATGCAGATGGTATTATTAAAGAACATTTACATTGCCGGAAACAACTGGGTTTTTTTGATGTTTCTCATATGGGGCAAATTTCTATAGTGGGTTCATCATCAGCAAAACTGCTTGAAAAATTAACACCAGCTAATATAAGTGGGCTCCAAACAGGACAGCTTCGTTACAGTGTATTAACTAATAAACAAGGGGGTGTGGTTGATGACTTTGTAATCGCTCGTTCTGATAGTAATAATTACCTGATG
Source organism: uncultured Methylomarinum sp. (assembly GCA_964572325.1). GTDB lineage: Bacteria > Pseudomonadota > Gammaproteobacteria > Methylococcales > Methylomonadaceae > QPIN01. The sequence continues at coordinate 3,159 of CAZNGU010000191.1, read as the reverse complement.
ACAGTGAATGCAAGCTGTAAACAGAAAGTTTTAGAGCATTTACAAAAGCATTTACTACCTCAGTGTTCCGTGCAAATTTTACCGCAGCAAGCGTTGTTCGCATTGCAAGGACCTCTAACCAGTACGCTGATGGCTCAACTTTCTAATGAGGCCTCTGAATTAAATTTTATGCGCTGTTGCATCACCCAAATTGATAATATACCTTGTATTATCAGCCGATGCGGTTACACAGGTGAAGATGGTTTTGAAATTTCTGTTGAAAACCAATATGCGCAGACATTAGCTAAAAAGCTTTTAAGTTTTGACACGGTTAAGCCTGTTGGCCTGGGTGCCAGAGATACCTTAAGACTTGAAGCCGGACTCGGTTTATATGGTCATGAACTCGATGAAACCATAAATCCTGTTGAAGCAGGTCTAAGCTGGACTTTCCGAAAAAATGGCAGTAAATTCCTGGGTGCCGAGAATATTCTTGCTCCGGATAATATAGCACCTGAGAAACGGCTTGTGGGACTGATAGCTGAGGGCAAATCAATCATCCGAAGTAAAACAATTTTATATGAAGACAATGGTTCAGAGATTGGCTTTGTCAGTAGCGGCAGTTATTCCCCGAGTTTAAAAAAACCGATTGCATTAGCATTTATTAAAGCCAATTATCAACAGCAACATCTCTTCGCTAAAATCAGAAATCGACATATAAAACTTCATATTTCCATTTTACCCTTTGTAGTTCATCGTTATCACAGGTAATTCCCATGTCTGAACCTCAAATCCCTTTAAATCAACTGGAAATGCGTGGCAACTTTATTCGACGTCATATTGGTGCGAATCATAGACAGACAGATGCCATGCTTCAAACCTTAGGTTTTGAACAATTGGATGATTTAATAGACACTGTCATTCCTAAAGACATTCTCAGCAGTGAAACACTTAAAATCACCGAAAGTGCTAGTGAAAGTGCAATTGGCGAGCATCTAAAAAAAATCCGTGCCCGTAATAAAGTATTTACCTCTCTGATTGGTATGGGCTACTACGACACCCTAATGCCAGCAGTGATAAAACGAAATGTTCTGGAAAACCCGGGCTGGTACACCGCTTATACGCCCTATCAAGCAGAAGTAAGCCAAGGCCGTTTAGAAGCCTTGCTAAACTTCCAGCAAATGATTATTGATTTAACCGGAATGGAATTAGCCAATGCCTCCTTACTTGATGAAGCTACTGCCGCCGCAGAAGCTATCGCCATGTCTTGGCGTTTATCAAAAAACAAATCTGATACTGTTTTTATTGACCAGGACTGTCATCCTCAAACCATTGCTGTTGTTAAAACACGGCTACATTCTTTAGGTTTAAAAACATCCTCTGGCAATCCTTATCAGAACCTGCAAAACCAGGATTTTTTTGCCATACTTGTACAATACCCCGGTTCGCAAGGCGAAATCCATGACCTGACATCTGTTGTTGAAGTGGCACATGATAAAAAGGCTTTAGTAACCGTTGCCGCTGATTTACTCGGCCTCGTGGTATTAAAGCCACCCGCTGAATTCAATGTTGATATTGTAGTCGGATCCTCCCAACGTTTTGGTGTACCTATGGGTTATGGTGGGCCACATGCTGCTTTTTTTGCTACACGAGAGACATTCAAACGTTCAATTCCAGGACGTATTATTGGGGTATCCAGAGATAATAGAGGACAAATAGCCTATCGGATGGCCTTACAAACCCGGGAACAACATATTCGTAGAGATAGGGCGACCAGTAATATTTGTACTTCTCAAGTTTTACTTGCCGTCATTGCTGGGTTTTATGCTCTTTATCATGGTGCTCATGGTTTAACTTTAATTGCCCTGCGTGTCCATCGTTATACCATGATTTTAATTGCAGGGCTTAAGCAACTGGGTTACCACATTCCCAGTCAAATATATTTTGACACTTTTGTTATCCATACACCTAAACGGGCCAGACGAATTACTAGTATGGCTCAGGAAAAAAATATAAATCTGCGTATGATTGATGAGAATAGTCTGGGTATTTCACTGGATGAAACCACAACTCGTCAAACCATAAGAATACTCTGGCGCCTATTTACCACTGCCATTGTCGATATTCCAGACATTACTGTCATAGACAAACAATTACACGAATGTATTCCCGACTCTTTATTACGCAAAAATCAGTGCCTACAACATCCAGTATTTGAAAAGTATCACTCTGAAACTGAATTAATGCGCTATATGCGCTTTTTAGCCAGAAAAGATATTGCTCTGGATCGCAGTATGATCGCCTTAGGCTCATGTACTATGAAACTCAATGCAGCAACTGAAATGCAAACCCTCTCTTATCCTGAATTCAGTAACCTTCATCCTTTTGCACCCTTATATCAGACTCTGGGCTATCAGCAATTGTTTGATGAACTGGAAGAGATGCTCTGTGAACTGACCGGCTTTAATGCCTTTTCATTCCAGCCCAATGCAGGCTCACAAGGGGAATATAGTGGTTTGTTAGTGATTGCTAAATACCATGCTATACGTGGTGAACAACAAAGAAAAATTTGCCTGATCCCCGCTTCTGCACACGGCACCAATCCTGCCAGTGCCGTGATGGCAGGATTTAAGGTGGTTATTTTAGCCTGTGATGACAAAGGTAATATCTGTTTGCAAGACCTTGCAGAAAAAGTGACTGAATACCATGACACATTAGCAGCTTTAATGATTACCTATCCATCAACCCATGGTATCTATGAACCGGCCTTTCGAGATATTTGTAAATTAATTCATCAGCATGGGGGGCAAGTATATCTGGATGGTGCCAATTTTAATGCCCTGGCCGGTTTATGCAGACCTGCAGAAATAGGAGTCGATGTTGCCCATCTCAATCTACATAAAACATTTGCCATCCCGCATGGCGGTGGTGGTCCAGGAGCTGGCCCCATTGGTGTAGCACAGCATTTAACCCCTTACCTACCCGATCATCCTGTCGTTAAAAATGTGAATCAGGCAAAATCGGCATCCGGTACCATTGGTACGGTGTCTGCAGCACCCTGGGGCTCTGCCAGCATTCTAAGCATTTCCTGGGCTTATATAGCTATGATGGGGGCACAAGGTTTAAAGTTAGCCACTCAGCATGCTATTTTAAATGCTAATTACATGGCTCACCGCCTGGCAC
>CAZNGU010000190.1:0-5221 GCA_964572325.1 uncultured Methylomarinum sp. | reverse complement strand
TAATGAAAATAATAATATATAGTTTTTTTTTAACAGCAATATTTTTTACAGGGTCATCCTATGCCTTTGAAGTAGGAGGCGCAAGACATTATTGTAGGCCTCCACAGTTTAGAGATTTTTCGCCCCCTGAAAGAGTACGAAACCAGCCTTTTGTTGAGGTAGCACCTGAATCGGAAATTTCAGTAAAAGCTATGGGGTCAATTGATCCATCAACTATACGTGTTTTTGCAAAAAGAATAGTATTAACACCGACTGTTGTTGATAAAAAAAGTTTTTTCCAAATAACCGCTAAATTACCTGCTGAATTACGCGGTGGATATGCTCGTATTGATCTTATAGCGCAAGCGGATAAAGGCGAATGCATGGGTAAAGACGGCTGGTTAATTAAGATAAAGGATGCACCTGTTGCAGACGAAACTGTTGCGTCAGAGCCTGTAGTTTCTGAAGAACCCGCGTCAGTAAGTGAATAAGCACTCTAAAAAACATGTGGCTGTGAATTTATTCAAAATGGATCATTAAATTCACAGCTACGATTTAATTTATCAAAATAATTTGTAACGATTCAGCCTCTTTTTTATTATGAAAGCAAGGTAATACGACATATTCAATAATTAAAAAATTGACACTGAGTAATTAGATTAATTTATGATAAACAAGCTTTCATCGCTACACCCATTTGTGTAGGAGAATCGACTACCTCTGTTCCAGCCGCTTTAAGAGCAGCAACTTTACTTTCTGCTGTCCCTTTTCCTCCGGTAACGATTGCGCCAGCATGCCCCATTCTTTTTCCTGGAGGTGCAGTTCTTCCTGCAATATAAGAAACCACTGGCTTGTTCACATATTCTTTAATATAATCAGCCGCCTCTTCTTCTTCACTACCGCCTATTTCCCCGACCATGATAATACCTTTAGTTTTATCATCCTCTTGAAAACGGCTAATAACGTCAATAAAAGTCATGCCGTGAATAGGGTCTCCACCGATGCCTACACAAGTACTTTGTCCTAGCCCTGCCCCAGTTGTTTGATGAACTGCTTCGTAGGTTAAAGTACCCGATCTTGAAACAATACCAATACTTCCTGGTAGATGAATCATACCCGGCATAATACCAATTTTACATTCACCCGGTGTGATGACTCCAGGACAATTAGGCCCCACTAATAAAGCCCCGGTACCTGCCATTGCCGCTTTAACTTTGAGCATTTGTAATACCGGAATGCCTTCGGTAATACAGATAATCAAGCCAATACCTGCATCAACGGCTTCTAAAATGGCATCAGCTGCAAAAAAGGGAGGCACATAAATCATACTTGCTGTTGCGCCCGTCTCTTTTACTGCATCAGCCACCGTATTAAAAACCGGTAGGCCTAAATGTATTTGCCCTGCCCGACCCGGGGTAACTCCACCCACCAACTGTGTGCCATAAGCTAAGGCTTGTTCAGAATGAAAAGTGCCTTGTTTACCGGTAAAACCCTGACAAATAACTTTGGTCTGTTGATTAATTAAAATGCTCATGCCACCTCCTTTGCTAAAGCGACAACCTGTTCGGCTGCACTGGCTAAATCATCTGCTGCAACCACGCCAAAGTCTGAGTCATTCAGCAAAGCGCGACCTTTTTCTGCATTGGTTCCTTCTAACCTGACAACTACAGGAATTGTGACATGGACTTCATCAACCGCTGTTAATATACCTTTGGCAATAATGTCGCATTGCACAATACCACCAAAAATATTGACCAAAACTGCTTTTACATTAGTATCTGATAAAATCAGTTTAAAAGCCTCACAGACTTTTTCTGTGTTGGTACCACCACCCACATCCAGGAAATTGGCTGGTGCACCGCCTTTCAGTTTAACCAGATCCATGGTCGCCATAGCTAAACCGGCACCGTTGACCATGCAACCAATCGAGCCATCCAGGGTAATATAATTTAAGTCATACTCCTGAGCTTTATTTTCCTTTTTATCTTCCTGCCCCTGGTCTCTTAATTCCAGAATTTCAGGATGTAAAGCGACTGCATTATCGTCAAAATTAATTTTTGCATCCAGCGCGATTATTTCACCCGCTTCGGTTTCTATCAGTGGGTTAATTTCAATCTGGCTGGCATCTTTTTCCAGTAATAAGCGGTACATGCCATGCATGATTTTATCCAGTGCTCTAACTTGTGCACCCTGTAAAGACCAGGAAAAAGCAACTTGGCGTGATTGAAATGATTGCAAACCTGCCGCAGGGTCTACAATAATTGTTAGTATTTTTTCCGGGGTTTCTTCTGCAACGGCTTCTATATCCATTCCTCCTGCAATTGAACTGACAAACATGACCCGTTCACTGGCTCTATCAACCAGGACACTCAAATAAAATTCCCGTTTAATCGCTGAAGTGGCTTCTATTAATACCGATTCAATAGGCAAACCTTCGGTTCCCGTTTGTTTGGTTACCAGACGACTGCCTAACATTTCTGTAGAAAACTGTTTCACTTCGTCAATATTTTTAGCAACTTTTACCCCACCTACTTTGCCTCGTCCTCCTGCATGAACTTGTGCTTTCACTACCCAGGCTTTTCCGGGTATTTCCTGGGTGGCACGTACAGCCGCATCAACCGTTGTCACTTGCTTACTTGTGGGCACGGGGATGTCATACGTTTGAAATAGCTGTTTAGCCTGATACTCATGGATATTCATTATTTCTCCATCGGCACTTATTAATATACTTAGATCAGTTTCTTCGAATATAACAGTGCTTTTGATTATGTAAGATTAAGAAAATTAGCGTATATTCTAACCAATTTCCCAATAACCTACCTATTTTATGGCTTCCAATCAATTGAACACCATCTATCCCTGTCCTTTTTCTAAAGGCTATGGCATACCTGTTGCTCAAGCCTGGTCACTATTAAAAGTTTTTTTTATTTATCGACTGATCATTTCTTCACTGTTTGTCATTATATTTTATAGTCATTTTAATAACGCTTTGCCTAATAATCCGGATCTCCGCTTATTAAATTATTTTAGTCAATCTTACCTTACCATTACACTACTCTCTGGTATTTGTGTTTTTTGGAGACTATTTAATTACACTTCACAAGCACAAATAGCCATTTTTACCGACATTGCTTTTATCACTCTGTTAATGCACGCCAGTGGTGGCATATTTAGTGGCATAGGGATTCTTCTGGTGGTATCTATTGCAGGAGGCGGATTGTTAATAGGTGGGCGTTGTGCTTTATTATTTGCAGCATTAGCCAGCTTATCTATATTAAGCGAACAATTGTATGCTATTTCCAATACTCCCCATATCAAGACTTCATTCACTTATGCTGGGATGCTGGGCGCTTCATTCTTTACTATTGCTTATTTATCCTATGTTTTGGCCAAACGTGCTGAACAATCTGATATTCTAGCTTCGTTTCACCAACAAAAAGCGCTTAATCTTGAAGAGCTAAATCAATACATTATTCAACATCTTCAATCTGGCATTATTATCAGTAATTCACGGCAGCAGATTAAAATGTGTAATGAATCCGCTTTAAATATTATTGATCAAGCTAATATTGAAGCTCCTTTTGATTACCTTCACGATATTTCATCACAGCTTAGTGAATGCTTTGAATTATGGCTAGCAGATAATCAGCAAGATTTTGCCTTAATACGACTAGCCAATCAGACCGACGTTCATCTCCGGTTTTCTGTCCTAAAAACACAACAGGAAACTTTCCACATGATTATTCTAGAAGATATTTCACTTTACAATCAAAGATTACAACAAAGTAAATTAGCTTCGTTAGGGCGTTTGACAGCAAGTATTGCCCATGAGATTAGAAATCCATTAGGCGCTATCAGCCATGCCGCTCAGCTTTTATCCGAATCAACCGAGTTGGCATTAGAAGATAAGCGTCTGACAGAGATAATTCAAAATCATAGCTTGCGAGTTAATAAAATTATTGAAGACGTTTTGCAGCTCTCTCGCAGAGATCCGTCTAAAAGAAAAAAATTAAACCTGAACAACTGGATTGATGCTTATTTAGATAATTTTATCCTGGATATGGCTTGCGACCCTAATAGCTTTACCATTATCACTAAAGAAACTAATTTATGGGTGTTTATGGATGAAGGACATCTTATACAAATTATGAACAACCTTTGTTCTAATGCGCTCAAATACGGCAATTTAAGTGCCCATAAGATTCTTATAGAACTGGGCATGCATGAAAAAATGCCTTACATCTGTATCATGGATAATGGTATTGAAATCGAGGAAAAAACAGCCCGCCATCTTTTTGAGCCTTTTTTTACCACCTCCACTACTGGTACTGGTTTAGGCTTATACATATCAAAAGAATTAGCTGAACTCAATCAGGCAAAATTAAGCTATGCTATCACTACTGATAATAGAACCAGCTTTAAACTTTGCCTACCCCGTGCAGATAACCCGATGATAGAAATATGAAAGCACCATTAACACTTGTTATTGATGATGAACCTGATATCAGGGAATTATTAGAAATCACCCTTAATAGGATGGATATAAAAACTTTTTGTGCTGATAGCCTGCAATCTGCTAAATATTTATTATCTGAACATGATTTTGATCTTTGTTTAACTGATATGAAATTACCGGATGGTAATGGCCTGGATTTGGTTGATTTTATTCAACAAAACTCAAACCCCATGCCTATTGCAGTGATCACCGCGCATGGCAATATGGATACTGCAATAAAAGCCATGAAAAGAGGTGCTTTTGATTTTTTATCAAAACCGGTTGATTTAAAGATACTCCGCCAGTTAGTGACTAGTGCACTTAAATTGAGTCATCAAAATCAGAAAACTAAAGAAAGGAGAACCCGTCAAACCCTTTTAGGTGATTCTCAATTAATGAGAGACATTAGAGCAAAAATTGAAAAAGTTGCTCGCAGCCAGGCACCTGTTTATATCCGTGGCGAATCAGGGTCTGGAAAAGAATTGGTCGCCAAACTAATACATCAACAAAGCCCAAGAGGCGATAAACCCTTTATTGCTGTTAACTGTGGCGCTATTCCTCATGAATTGATGGAAAGTGAGTTTTTCGGGCATAAAAAAGGCAGCTTTACCGGAGCAACATCGGATAAAAAAGGTTTGTTTCAAGCCGCCGATGGAGGCACCTTATTTTTAGATGAAGTCGCTGATTTACCCCTTACACTGCAAGTTAAATTATTACGCGCTATACAAGAAAAGAAAATTCGTCCGG
>CAZNGU010000189.1:0-5222 GCA_964572325.1 uncultured Methylomarinum sp. | reverse complement strand
TCACAGGACGCAGAGCGTCCTTATATGAATTCCCACGGAGACCGTGGGAACTAGTTTTTTCTACTAAAGCAGAGGTTTTAGTTTTTGCCAGGTTTTATTAAACAAATCTGCTTCCAGACTATTAAATTGAATAAAATCTGTTTCCTGCCGTAACCAGGTAAATTGTCTTTTTGCCAATTGCCGGGTGGCGATAATACCTTTTTCAATCATCATTTCCTGATCATATTTTCCTTGCAGATACATCCATGTCTGACGATAGCCCACTGCCCTGATTGCGGGCAGATCTTCAGATAAATCACCTCTTTGATATAAAGCGCTAACCTCGTCAATTAATCCGGATTTCACCATCAAGTGAAAGCGCTTGGCTATTTTTTCATGCAAGGCTTTTCTATCTTCTGGCCAGAGAATACATTTTATTTTTCGATAGGGTATGGGCTTTGCCTGGGCTTCGCGAAAAAACTGGCTGATAGGTTTGCCGCTGAGCTGATAAACTTCCAGAGCCCGTTGAGTTCTTTGTGGGTCATTCGGATGTATTCTTATGGCTGATTCAGGGTCTATTACTTTAAGCCGCTCATGCATTGCCTGATTACCATAAAGCGCCAGCTCTTCATCTAATTGTTTTCTTATTGCCGGGTTAGCTTCTGGCATTTCCGCCAGACCTTTAAATAAGGCATTAAAATACAACATGGTGCCACCGACCAGTACCGGTATTTTTCCACGACTTGAAATGTCTGCCATTAATTGCAAGGCCGATGTACGAAAGCTTCCTGTTGAATAGCTTTCTGCCGGATCCAGTATATCAATCAAATGATGGGGAATCCCTGCCCTTTCCTCCTGTGTCGGTTTGGCTGTACCAATGTCCATGCCTTTGTATACCAACACCGAATCAACGCTGATAATTTCAGTGTCTAGTTTTTGAGCTAATTGCACCGCCAGTTCTGTTTTACCCGAGGCGGTAGGTCCCATTAAAAAAATAGCGGGGGGCAAATTAGATGGGTTCATGAAATCTATTGGCCACGTAAAAAGAACTTATCTAAATCCGATACACTTAATTCAATCCAGGTGGGTCGTCCATGATTACATTGGCCGCTTCTTTCTGTTTTTTCCATATCTCTTAATAGTGCATTCATTTCACCTAACGTCAGTTTGCGTTTTGCTCTGACTGCACCATGACAGGCTATTGTTGACAATATTTCATTGGATTTTTCCAGTACTCGCTGGCTCATTCCATGTTTGATTATATCGGCCAAAATATCTTTAACCAAGGTATCCATATCCTCTTTTTCCAATAAAGCAGGGGTTGACCTTAAAACAATGGTTTCCGGACCGGAACGACTGATTTCAAAACCTAAAGATAAAAAAACCTCCTGTTGTTGCTCTGCTAAATCAGCTTCCGCAGCACTCACCTGAATTTTAAGGGGCAATAATAGCGGCTGAGCAGGGATTGTGCCTGTGTGGTATTGTTGCTTTAATTTCTCATAAGAGACACGTTCATGTGCGGCATGTGCATCAACCAGAATAATGCCTTTTTCTGTTTCTGACAAAATAAATATACTGTGCAAATGAGCTATCGCATAACCTAAAGGAGGCATACCTTGTAAAGGCTCTTCAACTAGTCCGTCCACAACATTTTCTAGCTTATTTTCATGTTGGGGATACAGTGCAGCATAATTATTTATTTCTTCTGCGACATGCATGGGTAAAGAAGTTTGCACAGGTGGTGGGGCGGCTATCGTTTGTTGCCGTGCTGATAAAGAGCCAGTAACACTTGGCGCTAATGGGGTGAAAACTTCAGTATTAACTAAATTCGTAAATTGTTCATTCGTCTCTAGCCCCGGTCTGATGTCTGCTAAAGATCGATGCAAAGCCTTAAATAAAAAATCATGAACTGTTCGTCCTTCTCTAAACCTGACCTCAAGTTTGGCAGGATGCGCATTGACATCGACCAAGGTGGGATCCAGACTTAAATAAAGCACAAAAACCGGGTGTCGCCCATGAAATAAAACATCGCTATATGCCTGCTTTATGGCATGAGAAACCAGACGATCTCTGATTAAACGATCATTTACGTAAAAAAATTGCATATCAGACTGACTACGTGAAAATGTAGGCAAACCCACCCAACCCGATAAATGCATACCTGAGGCTTCAAAATCAATTTTTACCGAATTTTCAATAAAGGCTGTACTGCAAATACTGGCGATTCGTTTTTCTTGATCAAGTACCGATTCAGCAGGTTTTAAATTGAGAATTTCACGTTGATTATGACTTAGGATAAACCCTACATTAAAGTGGCTTAATGCCATTTTTCTGACCAGATTCTCGATATGGTTAAATTCTGTTTTTTCTGTTTTTAAAAACTTGCGCCTGGCCGGGGTATTATAAAAAAGATCTCTGACTTCAACCGTAGTCCCTTGAGGATGAGGGTCTGGCTGTGCGTCAAAATCTTTTTCTGACCCATCTGCACTGACTTTCCAGGCACATTCTGCTTCATCCGTTCGGGAAATCAAAGTTAATCTGGCGACAGAACTAATGCTGGGTAAGGCTTCTCCACGAAATCCCATGCTCGCCACACATTCTAAATCCTGCAAACTGGAAATTTTACTAGTGGCATGTCGAGACAATGCCAGAGACAAATCATCTTTAATGATGCCACAACCATTATCGCGGATTTTTATCAGCCGAATACCGCCTTGCTCAAGCTCAATTTGAATCTGAGTAGCGCCTGCATCAAAGCAGTTTTCCACTAATTCTTTTACGATTGAGGAAGGTCTTTCAACCACCTCACCTGCAGCAATCTGATTAATTAATTGGGTAGGAAGAGATTGAATTCGCATCTAGATTATGCAGAAGGCAAGGCTTTTTGGTCAACCAGGGTCGAGACAAAATGACTGGCTTCATTAATGGTGGTTTCCATGACTTCTATCAACTGGGATATATCAATCCCTATTTCGATAAATTCATGCTGTAATGCAGCAATCGCCTTAGCATTCAAATTATGTTTTAAAAAAAGCACTTGGTCTTTAAATGCAGACAAAACAGGATGTATTCGGCTTTCCGCTTTGCGCATGGTTTTAATCAGGCGACTGTACTGTTGCCTGGAGGCCTTTAATTGTTGCCGGCTTTTGCTGCGCAATGCCCGACTGGAATATTGCTTTAATTCTTCATCCCACTCGTTAAACAAGGAGGCGCTAACCTCTTCAATAAGCATTATTCTACTGCTGACATCATCCGATCTTGCCTGACAAAACTCCAATTGTCGTTTAAGCAGCAAATAGCGATGATCTAGTGAGGACTCTTCAATATCGACAATATTCTTAAATTGTTGCAAGGCATCTTGAAACTGGTCTCGGGTACTTCTAAGACTATTACAAGCCTGCTCAACATGAATCACCACAATATCACGTTTATGATGCCCCAATAGCGATTCTCTGCCTAAATAATAAAGGCTGTTAAAACATTTTTTGCTAAGAGAAATTATCTGCTCAAAGAGTGTGCTAATCATTAAGTTGGCTTATGTAAAAATCAGGGGGTAAAGTTTAACGTACTAGAGGCGTTAAAAGAAAGGCTAATCTGAAATTTAGATCGTGAGATAATCAGCATTTCAGTTATAGGCTATTGATATGAAACCCCAAAAAGAACTATTGCTTTTAAGGCATGGAAAGTCTGACTGGAAAACAGATAGGTCTGACTTTTATCGTCCATTAACTCAACGTGGAAAACATAATGCCCAGCAAATGGGGGAATGGTTGCTACGGCAACAACTGCAGCCAGACCTTATTATTAGCTCCCCTGCCCTACGTGCTTTAAGCACTGCTGAAATATGCTGTGAAGCAATGGGGATTGCTACTCAGTCGATTAAAACTGATGAGACCATTTATGAAGCCAGCTTATCTAATTTAATTCAACTTCTTGGAAAAACACCCAACCAGCGTCAACGGCTTTTACTGGTCGGACACAATCCGGGTTTTGAACAATTATTAAGCTATTTTGTACCCACCATTGCCATGCCCGATGATTTTAAACTAATGCCAACCTCTGCCCTGGCATATTTGCAAGTTGATTCACAATGGTCTGCATTAAAAGGAAATTACAAAATTCAGCGGGCAAAGGATTTAACTTGATCCGTATATAAACTCTTCACGCCCAAATGTTAAAACTGGGCTGCAATCTGCCCCTGAATTTTTTCAGCCATTTCTTTTCGATTGCTGGCATCACGAATAGGACGCCCCACGACTATATAATCAGCACCATTTTGAAAAGCCTGCTCAACACTTACCACCCGCTTTTGATCATCTTCTACGCGATTATCAACCGGTCTGATTCCAGGCGTGATGACTAATAAGCGATGATCTAATGCCTCTCTTAACATAGATACTTCGAGCCCGGATGAAACGATACCATCACAGCCAATTTGTAATGCCCGTTTGGCACGAGACAGTACTAATTCCCGGACATCACATTTAAAGCCCAGATCATCCAGATCACCTCGATCAAGACTGGTTAATGCAGTAACAGCCAGTACCTTCAAATCGCCTTTATTTTCTGCTGCTGCTTGCATGATTGAATCATTACCATGAATAGTAGCAAAATCTACCCCTTTATTACTGAGTGCTTTAATTGCACGTCCTACTGTGGCAGAAATATCAAAAAATTTTAAATCCACAAACACCTTTTTATTGCGTTGTTTTAACCATTCAATAAAGCCAAAGTAATCTCCCGACATGAATAATTCCATACCCACCTTGTAGAAAATAACTGAGTCATCCAGCTCTTCAACCATTGCCTGTGCTTGCGCTATGCTGGGAAGGTCAAGTGCCACAATTAGCCTCTCCCTAACTGGAATAGGTTTACTAGAAAGAAAAGAGCTTGTCATAAGTTTGGTATCCTGATGAAAATATTTTTATTGTATGGAAAGATTTAGAAAACCAATATTGTACAGTTTTTTGTTTTAACTGAAAAACCCCGAAAAGGCGAATAGTTCTACTTCGCGCGGTCACGGATGCGGATTTTATGGCAAACTGATTTTTGTCGATAACCAGGCGCATAGCAAGCTACGTAACTGGTTCAGCAACGCAGCTATCGGTAAAAACTCAGTCGTTAGAATCCGCATCCGTGACCGCGCGAAGTATATTCTAATTATTCATTGTATTGCCTGACCAAGGACAATAAGGAACGAGAATTTAATAATATACGAAAGTTTGACGCAGGATTTTGGTTTC
>CAZNGU010000188.1:0-5238 GCA_964572325.1 uncultured Methylomarinum sp. | reverse complement strand
GCAGTGTTTTTAATGTATTCAATTTTAATCACATTTTAGGAAAATGCTCCTTTACCAGGTGTTTTCTGAAACAAATTCATCCAATGGTTTTGTCTGAGCCCAGCTTTCTATTTCCAGCATAGGTTTTGGATAAAACTCAGTAACATGGCCTATACATAAAATAGCAATTGCCTTGCTTCCTTTTGGCATCTGTAATAAATTACCTAATAATTCAGGATTAAACAATGAAACCCAGCCCATACCCAAACCTTCCGCTCTTGAGGCTAGCCACATATTTTGAATAGCACAGGCAGTTGATGCCAAATCCATTTCCGGCAAGGTACGTCGGCCAAAAACGTGTTGTTCGCGACCCTCTTTTAATGCCACAATGATCAGTTCCGCACAGTCTAAAATACCTTCTACTTTAAGCGTCATAAACTCATCTTCCCTTTCGGCCAAAGCTTTGGCAGTAGTTATTCTTTCTTGTTCAACCTGTTGGTGAATTGTTGTTCTGAGTTTTAGGTCGGTAATTCTAATAAAACGCCAAGGCTGCATTAAGCCAACACTTCCAGCCTGATGTGCAGCCTGTAATAGCCTGTTGAGAACTTGCGGATCAATCGGGTCAGCCAAAAAATGGCGCATATCACGACGTTCTGCAATCACTTTATAAACAGCTGCTCGTTCCTTGTCATTAAACCGGTGTTTGTTCATGCCACTGCACTTAATAAAACTGCAATCTCAGCCAATTCAACAGTGGAACCATACACATCCCCCGTTACCCCGCCCAATCGTTTATTAGCCTGCCAGCGTATAATAAAAACTACTAGAAATATAGATAGTACGGGCAATACACCTAAAAAAAATGGCGTAATTAACAAGCAGAGAAAAATATTTTTTTTAATAGCAGACTGGGGTAGATGCGCCATTATTATTGTACCTAATCCTTGTTTTCTGATGTAGTCGCTAGTACACATCAGAATTAATAATGCCACTCTCCCTAACAATGGTGTTAATAATAAGGCACTGAAAAGCTGTTTTTCCAACACACTGTAAATTAATGAACACTTGAGTAGTAACAGCAATATTAAAACAAGCACTGCTATCGGCCCTGCTGCCGGATCTTTCATAATCTCCAGACTACGCTGTCGATTACCAAAACCACCCACCCAGGCATCTGCACAATCGGCCAGCCCATCAAGGTGCAAGCCCCCTGTTATCACTATCCACAATATTAGAATGAGCACAGCCTGTGTGGAAAAAGAATAATTATTGATAACGGGTAAAGATAAAAGCAGTAAACAGCCAATAAGCAACCCGACAATGGGATAATAAAGGACAGACTGGCCTATTTGTTTATTATTGGCATGAAATGAATGGCTAACCGGGATAATTGTTAAAAATTGCAATGCAACTAGTGCAGCACCTATTTGGCTTTGATGAATAGGACTGCTTCTATGTTGTTGGTTTGACATTAAATTAAAGAAAAATTGCAAGACAAGAGCAGAGAAGCTCCATCACTCGGAACAGGGCAATGATAATAATATTTTATTGTCATTGTCCCATTCACCACATCAACTACTGAAGAATTATTTTAAAGGTCGCCCCTGAGCGTCTTTATTAATCAAGCCACCAAATATCAAGAAGCCTTCAATAAAACCCCAAACAACGGCAAACCCGGGCGCCCCCAGATATAACATGATTGCAGTTAACAATATTTGAAAAAAAGCAATTCTATAAAAACCCAGATAGATTCTGTGTAGTCCTAACCAGCCGGTTAATAAGCCAAGCAATGCAGCTATAACGCGGCGTTTAACCGCAGCCATTGTATGCTGAGTAATACCATCAAGTGACGTTATACTAGTCGCACTGCCATCATCTTCTGGCATAAAATCAACTTCATCCCCTACTTTGGGCTCTGTGTCTAATCCCCAATCATCAATATGAAACTCATAAAACTTATCTTCACATTTGATAGCACCGGTTTGGCGCTCATCATCATAACTTTCAACATGACCAATCATTTATTCTTTACCCTTTTATTATTGTTATTTCTGCTTGTGAAAATGTTGCCATTTCATTATGGATTTTACATGCCATCTGTAGTAATGGAACAGCAGCTACAGCTCCACTACCTTCGCCAAGGCGCAACTCTAAATCCAGTAATGGCCTTGCTTGTAATTGCTTTAAAACCAGTTTGTGCCCTTTTTCATGAGAGCAATGTGCATAAAAAAACCAAGGTTCCACTTCCGGATTAATTTTTATCGCTAACAATGCCGCTACACTGGCAATAAAACCATCTACCAACACAGGCAAACTCTTTTGTGCGGCAAAAATATAAGCACCTAATAAGGCTGCAATTTCAAAACCACCCAGGTATTGTAGTACTTTCAAGGGAGATACTAAAAATTTTTTATGTAAATTAATGGCTTTTTCAATAATTTTAATTTTATGTTTAATTTCGTTTTCATTTAAACCCGTACCTGCACCAGCTAACTGTTTGGCTGTTAACCCGGTTAAAGCCACTGCCATAGCACTGGCGCTGGTGGTATTGGCAATTCCCATTTCGCCACCAATAAATAGCTGAGTTCCTTGTTCTAAAGCACGAATGACTGCATTTTTTCCTGTGAGTAATGCAGATTGCAATTGGGTCTGAGTCATGGACGGCTTTTGGACAAAATTTTCTGTACCCTTCCCGGCTCTGTCAATAATCACCTTATCATCATCAACTGTATTTAATAAACCGACATCAATGACTTCAAAACTTGCCGAAACATAATGAGATAAAACATTAACCGCTGCACCGCCATTGGCAAAATTTTGCACCATTGCTGCGGTCACTGACTGGGGAAAAGCAGAAACAGACTCTGCCGCCACACCATGATCAGCGGCAAATACAGAAACCCAGACTCTGTCAAGCACAGGGCGTTGACTTTTTTGTAATGCTGCCAGGCGTATGGCGATCTCTTCTAATACACCTAAAGAACCCGGAGGCTTGGTTAAAGTGGCCTGTTTTTTTTGAGCCTGTAAATAAAAAACCTTATCAGAGCAAGCTACTTTATCAGTCAACCAATCCATTCTATTTTAAAACTTGCCTTAAACCAGCCGTTATCAAAACAACCCGGTCACTCAATAATGCAATTTTTTGATGTAAAAAACCGGCTTCATCAACAAATCTTCGGGTCATTTTATCTATCGCTACCACACCGAGCCCAACTTCATTACTCACCAGAATGAGTTGTCCGGAAAATGTTGACAAAGCATCGTATAAAGCTTCAGCCTCCTGCTCGAATCGTATTTGCTGTAATTCACCTTGCCGGTTAAACAAAATATTACTGAGCCATAAAGTCAGACAATCAACTAATAGGCAAATATCTTTTTGATCATACTGTTTTATTATTTTTGCTAACTGTATGGGTTCTTCTATTGTTTGCCAATGTTTAGGCCTTGCTTGTTGGTGATGGCTAATTCTTGCCTGCATTTCTGAATCCCCAGGCTCTGCGGTAGCAACATAAATGACCTTTTTTTTTGAATCAGCTGCCTGTTTTTCTGCATAACGACTTTTGCCTGAACGAGCACCACCCAATACCAGTTCAATCATTGAGTAAGCGCACCGCCAATACATCACACTCCGCATAATGCAATACACCCGTAGCGGTTGAACCGAGTAATAAAGCCAGACCATGTCGCCCATGAGAACCTATCACAATAAGATCGACATTTTTTTCTTTGGCAACCCTAACTATTTCAAATTTTGGGCTACCCACTTCTAGCATCTGATCGTTTTCTGCAATGCAAAATTCAGTGGCTATTTTGGATAATTGATCTTTTGCTGAATCCATTAACTGCTCCATTAAATCACCCTCAAATGACCCGAAAGAACCGTATATGCTATCGGTGATCGGAGTATTATCCACAACATGAATAAGACTGAGTGTTGCCTGATGAAGTGCAGCTAATGATTTTGCCTTATCAGCGACTGCTTTGCCATGCTCACTAAAATCAGTGGCTAATAAAATATGTTGATAACAAGACATGTTTTTCTACTCCATTAAAACTGTTGCTGGAAACAAAGTCCCCATTACTTGATAAGTGGTCAATATATACATAAAGGATACCGCCAAGCCAAAGGCAATAGGCCTATCTAACGCCTGACTAAAAATATGTCCTGTAATTGCCCAATGCCAGACCATTAACAAGATAATGGCAAGATAGGCTAAGCCGGCACCTTGGCCAATCAAAGTGGCCATTGAGGGCAAGGCAATAAAACTAATCAAGGCATCTGTAGCTAATAATGCACAGACCGTTTGTTGATAGCGAGCTGCTTGATTAGCAATTAACAGAATAGCCCAGCATAAACACAGTATGAGTAGTATTTCCACAGCTACTTGTAAAAAAGCACTATACCAGTCGGTACTTAAAATAAGCATTAAAAAACTGATGACAGCGTAAACAGGAATTAATAATTGAATCAATACTTTTGAGGCAGGTATATCTTGAGGACCTTTTTTAAAAATACAAATACCAAATATTAAGCTCAATAATTCAAACATTTTTTTTAGGAGTTTTAGCTGGACGACTTTTAGAAAAGTCAGGGTATAAATAGTTCAATTTTATGCTTCACATGGTAAACAATAAGAACACAATATTATATAGAGTTTTTTCTGCAAAGAAGCAAGTAATCAATGTATCTATTCAGTATGATTTCGCTAAGGTTGTAGCATGTTGATTTATCAGGCTTCTGAAACAGGATGTTTCAGAGAGCTTACGCCGCACATGGAAGTGTAAGTGCAGCTTGAAGCAGGAGCTGTTTGCTGCCATGGATGTATTTACGCGTCCTGAAAAATTAACATACTACAGCCTTAGCATCTTTAACGCTGAGTAGTTACTAATAAATAAGGAAATGAGAGTGACAGATTTTTGCTCCTGCAAAACAGGTCTACTAAGAAAATTTTACCAGGATGCAGGGAGTTTGCGTACGATTCTGAAGGTTTTATCTTTAATGACAATATAGCCACCTGTGGTTAATTCCTTCATAATTTTATTAATCATTTCTCTTGAAGAACCAACGATATTGGCTAATTCTTGCTGGGTTGGTTTATTATGAATGACCAGAATATCGTCCTCTTGAACCGCCATTTCCATAAGTGCTTCTATAGTCCTCTCATAAACATTTTTTAAAGCCAGTTGTTTTACTTTATCAGTCAACCTTCTCACAGTGCCGGCCAAATCTTCAATCAAGCCCAAAGCCACATTCGGGTG
>CAZNGU010000187.1:0-5254 GCA_964572325.1 uncultured Methylomarinum sp. | reverse complement strand
GGTGTATAACGAAACGGTTTTACCACTACCAGTAGGGCCAGTGACGAGTATCATGCCATAAGGATTAGCCAGCGCCTTCATGTATAAATCTTTTTGTTCAGGTTCATAACCTAGAGCATCAATACCCAGCGAGGCACTTGAAGGGTCGAGAATACGTAAAACGATTTTTTCACCGAATAGTGTCGGGCAGGTGTTGACGCGAAAATCAATGGCTTTGTTTTTAGATATTTTTAGTTTAATACGCCCGTCCTGCGGTACTCTTTTTTCAGCCGTATCCATACGAGACATGACCTTGATACGGGCAGATAATTTGGGGCTCATGACAATAGGCGGTCTTGCTACTTCGCGTAATACCCCGTCGATGCGAAGGCGAACGCGATAAGCTTTTTCGTAGGGTTCGAAATGTATATCAGAAGCACCTTTTTTAATAGCGTCGAGCAATATCTTATTGATGAAACGAACCACAGGTGTGTCATCAACTTCTGAGCCACTATCATCATCTTTTTGTTCAGCTTCAGGATCGGCAAAATCTAGATCATCAAGATCCTCATCACCGCCCATCATATCGTCCATGGCAGCTTCCTGCTCTTCCAGCAGTTTTTCTACCATTTTGGAGAGTTTATCTTCTTCTACCAGAACCGCTTCAGTATTAACACCGGTCTGAAATTTGATGTCATCGATGGCAGCAAGATTCGTAGGGTCGGAAATGCCTATATATAAACGTTTGCCCCTTTTAAAGAGGGGGAATGCGTGGTGTTTTTGCACGAGCTTGTCGTCAACCACATCACGAGGAATAGATTCTGGATCAATTGCATCAAGGTCAAATACTGGTAAGCCAAATTCTTTCGAGGCCTCCATCGCAATTTTTTTTGCGGAAAGTATGTTGTTAGTTACCAGATAATTTGTAAAGGAAACTTTTTCTTTGAGCGAGGCTTTTAGTGCACCAATTGCAGTATCTTCTTCGATTAATCCATCGATAACCAGTTTTCGTGGTAGCCCGTTGAGTTTTATTTCCGCAGCCATTTTTTATTTTATCCCCGTGAGTAACAACTTTTATACATTTTGCTACTAAAATATCATTGTCAAATAATAGTCTATTATTTGATATTTTCTACACCTTACAGGCACTTATCGTCAAGTTGGAACAATTATTACGAGTTACAGGCTATGAAAGACTTTAAAGATAAATTAATTCCTAAATTAAAAGCCACATCGATTCATCTGTTTATTAGTTTATTGATCTTTCTGGTGATTTTGTATTTTATTCTTTTTGAATGGTATCCAGAGCCATTTTTTACTGCCCAAGGTGGTTGGCAAGGAGTGCGTTTGATGGCCTTGGTTGATCTGGTATTAGGCCCTGCTTTGACATTTATCGTGTACAACCATCTGAAGCAGCGAAAAGCTATTATCTTTGACTTTTCGATAATTGCGCTTATACAGATTGGTGCATTGATATGGGGTGGTCTTCAGGTATATAACCAGCGTCCAATCGCTCTGGTTTTTTGGCAAGATGCTTTTTATACAGTTACTAGTGATGACTACAGCGTTCAAGGTATACAGAACCCGGATTTTTCACAGTTTAGCGAACACGTTCCGCCGCTAATTTATTCACGACCACTAACAACACCGGAAGAGCTTGAACAGTTCAGGCAACTATCGGAAAAATTGATTCCGGTGTATGCGCATGTTTCATTTTACGAAAAGATTGAAGATAATTTGAGTAGTATTTTTTTAAACGAGAGAGATATCGAGGAGGTGATGGCAAAAAATGCTTCGATGAAAGTGCAACTGGAAAAAATTGTTAAAGGGAATATTAGTGATTACCACTACATTGCATTAAAAGCTAAATATCAGAATATGATACTTATTCTGGGACAAGATGGAAGCCTTGTCGGTGAGGTAAAAGCGCCTTATTTCTAGGTCTTCTTTGATTCTATGGTTTATTCTGTCGCTAAATAATTGAAGAGTATATTTACTTGGCATGTTTTATGCACATTATACTTTAAATATCCTTATAAAAAATTAAGTAGTATTGAGGCAATGAATCATGTACAAGCGAAAAATGCATCAGTCCAGTCACAGGCAAACCGGATTCACCTTAATAGAGTTAATGATTGTTATTGCCATTATTGGTATTTTGGCATCTGTGGCATTGCCGGCTTACCAGACCTATGTTAAAAAAGCTAAATTCTCTGAAGTAGTGCTGGCCGCAAGCTCGATAAAAACTGCTGTCGATGTGTGTTATCAAATTAGGGGTGATTATAATCTCACTAATTGTGACACAGAGGCTAAGCTTGGCATTCTCCTTAGTAATGCTGAGGGCGGTGATTACGTTAATTCAGTGGTATTGGCACCCGCAACAGTGGTCATTACTGCAACGGGTAATGCGGGTGTTGATAATGAACAATATGTTTTAACGCCGACACCTAACGGCAACTCGCTACTGTGGAGTGATAATAGCTCTTCCTGTATAGCTGCTGGTTTATGTTGATAGTCAGCTTGCCTAAAAAAAGCCTCCTGTTAGAAGGGGGCTTTTTTATTGGACGTCATGTTTTATTGCGCGCTTTGATGTAAGTGAGGTTTATTGCCTCTGTGTAAACAAGACTTAATATTGCTTAAAAGTGACAAAAATGTCACTTTTAATGTCTTTTTTGTCATTAAAAAATATATTGCTTAGTTGTAAGTTTGTCAGTTCATCTCTATCTTATTGAATTTAAAGTGTTCTGCTCATTTTTGTGGCAGTTGGCACAACATCTGCTATATATATTTCAACCGTACAAGGTTATTCATAAACAAACATAAATGATAAAAATAATTTTAAGCAAATAATAAGCATTTATTTAAATATTATTCCTAACGAGGAGAGTTAATATGACTACTACTAAAAAACAATCAGGTTTTACCTTAATCGAATTAATGATCGTAATTGCGATTATCGGTATTCTGGCATCGGTTGCCTTACCTGCTTATCAAACCTATACTAAAAAAGCTAAATTTTCAGAAGTTGTGTTAGCGGGTTCTAATGTTAAGTCTAGCGTTGATGTGTGTTTCCAGACACGCGGTAATCAGCAATTGGCCAACTGTGATTCTTTGAACGAGATTGGTATCAATTCGGCTGATCTTAACGTTGGTGCTTATGTTACTAGTGGAGTTATCGCTGCAAATGCAGTAATTACCATTACGGGTAATGGTGCTGTTGATAGTCAGACGTATATTCTTACACCAGCAATTGCAGGCCAATCATTAACTTGGTCTGATGCTACTTCTAGCTGTATTGTTGCTGGTTTATGTTAAGCAATAGTTTAGTGTAAAGTATTTAAAAAAGTCTCCTTCGGGAGACTTTTTTTGTGTTTGTTTTAGTTGAATGTATACGTTTGATGAAGAGCTACAGTTGTTCCGGGTTGTATTTCTGAATTATATTTGTTGATGGTAGGCGTGATTAAGGGGTTGGGGGAGTGTTTCGTATAGTGA
Source organism: uncultured Methylomarinum sp. (assembly GCA_964572325.1). Taxonomy (GTDB): domain Bacteria; phylum Pseudomonadota; class Gammaproteobacteria; order Methylococcales; family Methylomonadaceae; genus QPIN01. Next base: position 1,783 of record CAZNGU010000187.1, on the reverse strand, counting down.
ATAAAAAATATGATGTTGTTTATAGTGGATTAGTATTTCTTGTCGCTTATGCCATGCTTGCCATTATCATAATGCGTCCGGTAGTCGCTTACGATACTTTCTGGCATTTGCAAATGGGGCGGGACTTAATAGAGTTAGGCTTGTCGCCTTGGGTTGACCACTATAGCATTCGTTATCTGGGCGAAGATATCTATCCAGTTCCTGTCATGTTTCAAACAATGCTGTATTGGTTTGTTTCGTTTTTTGGAGAACAACAAGGTTTTTACTACATAAAGCTGTTTTATGTAACATTGATGATGTCGGCATTATGGATTTATTTTAGAAAAATAAAAGCCAATGCTTATATTGTTTTTGTATTGTTGCCTCTGGTTGTTAGTGCTGTTTCGCTTCGGATATTAATAAGGCCGGAGTTATTTTCTTTTGTCTTGGTCGTTATTTGTCTTTTGCTCTATTTGAATGCGCAAAAACGATTTGCCACAAAAGAGATACTGGCTATTGGTTTGTTATTGCTTTTCTGGACAAGTTACCACAGCCCGATTATTGGATATATTATAATATTTGGACTTTTTTTAGAAAAAGCGCTTAATAAAATCATACATAAGGATGAATCTTATAGCTGGACGCAGTGGTTAATATGGGGTGTGTTGATTTTTTCGATTGGTTTTATTGACCTTAATTTTAACGGGCAGCCTATTATTGGGCAGCACTTCATCATAAGCATGATTAATATTATGTCCGATGGTTTTGGTCAGTACATTCAAGAATACAATAATACTTACTTAACCCATTCGACAAATGTACTTACCCATGTCTCGTGGATATTATCCATCTACGTGGCAGTCTGGTCTTTAATAAAGAAACAGTACGGTTTTGTATTTATTGTTGTTTTGCTGACCTATATGTCCTGGTCTACAGCACGTTTGCTGGCAGTTGTTTTAATTATTAACATGTGTGTGCTGGCTTTGTATTTTACTCAGTTTTTAAAATCTTCACAGTTTGTAAATCTACGAGTATCTGTTAAAAACATGTTGCTTATTGTGTCAGTTTGCATATCGCTAATGACATTTTATTTTTTGGAAGAAAAGGCAGAAGCAGGAATCAAGCTCAACGAATTTAGATTGACAGTATTGGAACAGCGTTATCCTGTGCAAACCGCGGATTATTTGAAGCACTATCAGGATGGCGGCAATGTTTTAAATTATTTACAATATGGTGGGTACCTTATACATAGGCTTTCACCTGATTATAAAGTTTATTTTGATGGTCGCTCAAATATTCTTTACCCCATTGAGTTTGTCAAACACAATGGCGAGATATGGCGAAGCGAAAAAGCAGTAGATAAAGTTGTAGAGCAGTATGATATAAATTATGTTTTGCGCAAAAACTCACCGGAAATATATACTTTGTTGAAGAAAACAAAAAACCTGGAACTGTCTTTTGCGGATGATAATTATCTGCTTTATAGCAGAACAGGAGAGGCAGCGTTTCCATTGGCAAGTACCTTATTGGCTTTCCCTCGCTGTTTGAATAATGATTTTTATCAAGATAAATTTTCTCAGGACATACAAGAAGAAATAGATCGTTCTGAAAAATTGTTTATAGAGAAACAGTACACGTTGAAATCTGTATTAGAATTTATCAAGGCTTATATTGCTGCCGATAATAAAAAGAAATACCTCGATACTTTGTATTTTGAAGCAAAACATTCTGATGGTCTGCGTCGAATAGCATTTCATCTTGCGATGAGAGATGCTGATAACGAGACGGCGTCCAATGTGTTTAA
>CAZNGU010000186.1:0-5274 GCA_964572325.1 uncultured Methylomarinum sp. | reverse complement strand
AATAATCAGGGTCAGGTTAACTTTATAATAATCATTGAAAATGCTTGAGAACAAAGGGGCGATTGCTGTTAATAGTAGGCTATTGACAAGGTTTTCAACGTGCAAATGCCAGTCATGAATTAATAGAGATACCTTTATAATAACTTTATCAAAGAACTTGAAATGATATATCATTCAATTATTGAACGCCCTGCAACTTAAACAAAATTTCAACAACGATTTATAATAATTCAAGCTATCTTAATATGAAAAATGAAAATTCTTTAGGGCTTCTTTTCCTTGGTATGTTCTTATCCATCGGAATCGCAACAGGGGGGTATTTTATTGGGCAAACAATGTATAACGCCAAAGTTGCTCTTAACACTGCTGAAGCAAAAGGACTTGCAGAACGAAGAGTAAAAGCAAACCGTGCAAACTGGGATATCAGGTTCAGTGTTGCCGGAAGAAGTCGCGCAGCTGTTGCTTCACTTTATAAAGTTGCAGAAGAACATCAGCATACTATTATTGAATTACTAAAAGAGAATGGTTTTAATGCTGAAGAAATTAAAATAGGAATAATTGATTATAGTTACAGAGAATATAGAGACGAAAACCAAAAATTAGTCGATCAGGAACATCAGCTTAATGGTTCAATCAGTGTAGAAACAAACAAAGTAGACCTCGTTTCTAAAGTAAGAGCTAATGTCAATAAGTTAATTGCCCAAGGGATCAATATCAGTAACGGAGTACCGGCCTATCGTTTTACAAAATTAAACGATATCAAGCCTGATATGTTACGTGAAGCCACTAAAAACGCCCGTATTGCAGCCAATGAATTTGCCGAAAGTGCTGGAGTCAGTGTTGGCGGTATAAGAAATGCCAGACAAGGCAGTTTTTACATTCGTGATGCCGGTGAAGACTATGGTGATACCGGAAAAATAGAAAAAGATGTTCGCGTGGTCACTACTATCACATTTTTTCTGACAGATTAAGTCTGTGCTACAACAGTTGATAACCTTAGGCAACTCGCAATAAATAACCCACCCGCCATACTTGCCCAGCAGCTCTGGCGTGCTGGGATTGTCTTTTTATCCGTATTCAAGGCGCAATCCTGGTAGCTTATTTATTGCGCGTTACCTTCAGAACACCTGACCTCGTAACTAATATTTCACATACAATCAATTGTTTACTGTTTCAGCCTGGATTCTTTGCTGATACCATGATTTTCTTTTAATCGTCTCAACTAGCGTATTCATTAGCCTACAATATGAGCATTGAAATTTATGGTGTCAGACTTTAATCTCTGAGATCAGGAGTTCTGACCTTAGTACTCCAGCAACACACCCAATTAGCTTTCTCTTGAATTATAAATGTGCCCACCACTCTTGCTATAAAATTGCAAGACCTGACGAGCAGATTCGCTTTCTACATCGGTACTTACCTTAATGTTTCTCGACTCTAAGGCCTTAATCCAATTATCCGGTTTGGGGCCTTCCTCAAAACCAATGGTTCTAGCATCCATATCATGCGCTGCCGTAGCAATATGCCGAACTCCCGACCATGGGATTGCACCAAAGCACATTGCACAGGGTTCTGTGCTCGTGACCAATTCATGGCTTGGCATTGCTTTTCCTCCAAGGTCATAACTACCCAGCTTCTTTTGAGCGATTGAAATGGCCACCATTTCTGCATGAAGAATGGACAATCCTTGCCTTGTAACCAAATTAACACCTAAGGACACTAATGCACCCGACTCCAGCTCAAATATTGCAGCCGCAAAGGGGCCACCCGTTCCCTCTTCAATATTTTTTCTAGATGCTGATATAACGAACTGCATTTTTTTAGACAGACACTGGGACACACTATAACTTTGCGAAAACTGCTCTAACCAATCTGGAAATTGCAAATTTATATAGTGTGGTTGTTCAAACACAATTTTTCCTTATATGATTAACGAAATGCTAAAAAACAAACCCGGCTAAACTTGTGATTAAGCCTATTCCGCCAATAAGACAATGGCACCAGGGTGCCTAATAAACATTGAGTATTGTTTTTTATGCTTATTAATCCAGCCACGGGCTTCTACTTTTTTCCCAATATAACTACTTGGCTCAGGAAATAAGGACAAGGATTTTTTGGCAATTTTTAAAGAAAAAACATCGGTAAAATCCAGGTAGCTGTATTTGCGCGTCTGTCGAATGTTTTTTATTTTTCCTGTCACCCGTTGCCAGCCCTTATAACGCCCTTGTTTAATCTGCTTAGCAGGTTTAGAGGCATATTCCTTAAAGCGCCAAATGCCTATTCCGTCTTTTTCTGCTGCTTTCTGTGCTTGCAAAAAATCATCGCTGTATTTTAAGCCAGGTGGGAATATATTAACTGATGCCAGGCCTTTTTTAACCAGCTCAAGATTTATATGTTCTTTCTGTTCAGTAAAAACATGTGCCAAAAGGCGACCGTATTTATCTTTTTTTTCTACATCCAGCTCCAGGCGTACCTTTTTATTCTTTAGCTTTTTAATTAACCATTGTTTAGCTTCTTCCCCTCCTGCTTGAGCTGATTTATTCCGCCCTTCAACTTCTGGCGTATTAATCCCTAAGAAGCGCACTTTTTTGCCATTAGATAGCAACACGGTATCCCCATCAAACACCTTTTTAACAACATAATAACTGTAACCAGTATTGATTTTAAGGACTTCTGCATTGTGCTGTGGTATATCAGAAAAATGTTTTTTTCCGTCCGCATCTACCCATAAGAAAATTTCCGCAGCTGCTGTATTTGAATGCAATAGAATCAAAAAAAACAATAAAGGCATAATTAATCTTAGCAAAAGGATAAGAAATTAAATGAGGACAGCAAAAGGTTCAACTGTAACTTTTTCTCCAGCTGCAACACCTTTGCAGTCAGTCGGTAGAACAATATAACAATTAGCGACACTCATGGCACTCATTATATTCGAACCTTGTTTGCCAGCAGAGCTGACTACAAATTCTCCAGATTCCTGCTGAGTCAGAATCCCACGTTGATATTCTTGCCGACCTTTCATTTTTTTTAGGTGACTGGTACAAATAGCCGTTATTTGAAGGGCTTTTTTAACCGGTGCTTCGCCTGATAAACGTTGCAACGCCGGGTAAACTATTTTATGAAAAGTACTAATAACTGACACAGGATTACCTGGCAGACCAAAAAAGTAGCTGTTATTTATTTTACCAAAAGCGAGTGGCTTACCGGGTTTAATAGCGATTTTCCAAAAGCTGACATCACCCAGCACCTCCAGAACTTCATGAATGTAATCCGCTTCTCCCACTGAAGCGCCACCGGTAGAAATAATAATATCATAGGTTTTTGATGCAGATAGCAGTGTTTCTTTTAATATTTTTTTATTATCAGCAATAACCCCTAAGTCACTTGCATTTAAAGTGCTGTCGCTCAGTAAAGCACTTAATGTATAGCGATTACTATCATATATTTGCCCTGTTTGCAGCGCTTGCCCAATGGCAATTAATTCATCCCCCGTAGATAAAAAAGCAATGTTTAGCTTTCTTTTGACAGCAACATCATAAATACCTGCTGAGGCAAGCAAACCTATATTATTTGCAGTTACTCTTGTCTTGGCAGCTAACAATATCTCATTTTTATTGATATCCGAGCCAATAGGCCGAATATTCTCCTTCGCACGTGTTGTCTCAGGAAATAAAATAGTGTTACCTTTGCATTGAATATGTTCCTGCATGATAACGCTATCGGCATTTTCTGGTATTACGGCTCCGGTAAATATTCTGATGCACTGTCCCTTTTTTAGGGCTTTATCAAAAGGTTTTCCCGCCCATGAAGTACCGGCTAATGTTAATGAAAACGATTGATCAGGCAATATAGCCTGGCTGGAAAATGCGTATCCATCCATTGCAGAGTTCTCATCGGAAGGAATATTGATAGAAGAATAAACTGGCGTTGCTAAAATTCGCCCGAGGGATTTTTTTAGAATCACCCGTTCACTGGCTTGTATTGGTAGCACTGTTGCTTCTATTTTTTTTAGTGCCTGTTCAATAGAAATCAGCCCCCGGTTTTCAATACTGCAAGAATCAATCATGGCTCAGGTCCTAAAAAATCATTCAAAATAAAATCGGTAATTTCAGCCGGCTTATTGATATTTAATAATGCTGGCAAGGTATGTCTGGTTTTTAAAGCGTTAATAAAATCAGAGGGGGGCTTGATGCTTTCATCTGTTGCCAGGGCAATAACTGACGGATCATCAGGAAACAATAAAGGATGTTTTAATAATGGCCGATGAAGCTCTATTTTTGGAAAATGTTCTGTTTTAAAACCTTCGACTAATATTAGATCTAGCCCGGACTGATCAAAAGCTTTTAACTGATCCTCCAGTTTAGGCTCCATAATGTTACTAAATTCAGTAATAATAGCGCGTCTATGACTAGAAACCAGCATAACAGGAGATGCCCCGGCTTTTCTTAAAATATAACTGTCTTTTTCCGGTTTATCAATTTCAAAATTGTGATGGCTATGTTTAATTAAGCCCACTCGTATTTCGGCATTTTGTAACAGCGGAATCAGCTGGCTAAGTAAAGTGGTTTTACCGGTGCCGCTGTATGCAGCAAACCCTAAAATAGGTATCTGGGCGTTTTTCATTAATCAATTTAATCAGACTATCGTGATGACTAATATTCTAAGGTATTATTGAACTGACTTTATAACTAATTACTCAAAATAGATTATCTTTAACTGGAGCTTTCATTGATTAGAATATACCTGCTTTTAGCCATTATCATCCTGGTTTTTTTTATGATGCGAAAATTCATAAAAACACCACCCGAAGTTATTTCGTTGATAATAAAAAAAACGGGCTTATTTCTGCTGATTACTGGCTTGATTTTTTTAGCCATAACAGGACGATTAAACTGGGTTTTTGCCTTAATCAGTGTTTTGTTTGCATTGGGTATGAGAATGCTTCCCTGGATCGTTCGCTATATGCCTCAGTTACATCGTTTGTGGTCCGTATTTAGAAATAGCAAAAACCAGTCATCATCAAAACAAGCTGGAAAAAATTCGGGAAAAATGACACAAGTAGAAGCTCTGGAGATTTTAGGTCTTGATTCAACTGCTAGCAAGCAACAAATAATCTTGAGCCATCGAAAATTAATCCAGAAACTGCACCCAGACAGGGGTGGATCAGACTATCTAGCCGCCAAAATCAACCAGGCTAAAGATTTATTATTAAAAAATAAATGAAGCATGCACTTTCAGTTTTAAAAAATGCATCAAGTGCAGCACCTGTTTTTA
>CAZNGU010000185.1:0-5314 GCA_964572325.1 uncultured Methylomarinum sp. | reverse complement strand
TCTGTTTGTTTTTTACAGTCATCCTGAGCGAAGCCGATTTCTACATGGGTGTAGGATAGTAGAATAATGCAGGACACTTGCAAGGATGCAAGTGGTAGGACGACTCATTAGGGCAGGAGCTCGTAAGTAGGATAACGCAGGAGCAGTTATCGAGGAGGCAAAGTCGAGCAGTTGCCGAAGAATCTTAACGGTACATTAAATAATTATTAAATTAAAGATTTAACATTTAACATTTTTTAAGTAAGGTCATACTATGAAACTTTATAAAATTCTAATACTTGCACTTTTTACAACGGCATTAATCTCATGTGGTGGCGCAGAAGAAAGAAAAGCAGTGTACCTGGAGAAAGCCAGAGTTTCATTTGAAGCAGGAGATTTGGATAAAGCAAGGATTGAATTAAAGAATGTCCTCCAAATTGACCCTAAAGATAGTAAAGCTTATTTTCAACTGGGGAAAGTTCATGAGCAACTAAAGGATTATCGCAAGGCTTATGCTAGTTATTTAAAATCTGAAGAACTTGACCCGGGTAATTTAGAAAACCAGGCAAAGTTAGGAAGAATATATTTATTACTTGCTAACGATTCTGAAAAAGCGCAGCAAAAGATTGATCTAATATTAGCAAAGGAGCCTGATAATTCTGAAGGGTTGTTGTTAAAAGCAGCAATGATGCTAAAAAACAAGGACAGAGATGGTGCGATTAGGATTGCAAAAGAAATTGTTTTTAAAAATCCAGATCATGTTGAAGGGGCATCCTTTTTGGCGACACTATACATTGGCGAAAAGAAAAATAAAGCTGCTTTGGATGTGTTAAATAATGCATTGAAAACTAATAAGGATAATGAATCACTAAATAGATTGTTAGCGTTTTCTCTAATTAAAAATAAGGATTATGATCGCGCCGAAATAATCTACAAAAATTTTCTGAAAAGAAATCCTGATAGTGGTGCCAGTTATAATAATCTTGCTATTTTTTATAATACGATTGGTAACACTGCCAAGGCTGAAGAAACTCTTCGGGCATCAATGGATAATGATCCGAGTGACATAGACAGGAAGCTGCTTTTGGTCAAGTATATAAAAGACATCAAAGGTAACGATGAAGCTATTAAGTTATTGAAATCGCTTATTGCGGAGGATAGTAGTATTGGGAAGCTTAGATCCGCACTTGCTGAAGTATATATTTTAAATAATGATCAACAATCGGCAATTGACGTTTACAAAGGTGCCATTAATGATTTCTCGGAAGAGTTAACAGGTGTTGAAGCACGAATATCTCTAGCGTCAATTTATCTAAGTGAGAAGAGCGTTGTGAAAGCGAAAGCTATAGTGGATGAGGCACTTGGTATTTCACCAAATGATCCAAAGCTTAACTTTTTAAGGGCGAAAATTGCATTATTTGATAAAGATGTAGAAAAGGCAATTATATCTTTACGTGTCGTAACAAAACAAACACCTGAAAATATTTATGCATATATTCTATTAGCTAACGCATACCAACTGGAAAACAATATCGAGCAGGTTAAAAATACATTTACTAGCGCTTATGATAATAATCGCATGAACCCTGATGCGTTATTAAAGCTTGCAGAATATCTTATAAAGCGTGATATGAATTTTTCAGAGAAAATTATTGATGATTATAATAATATCAAGGGGGCTGATTATAATGGAATGGCCATCAAAGCTGCGATTCTGAACCAGAAAAAAAAGCAGCCTGAAGCATATGCTATAGCTATGAAAATGATAGATTTATACTCTGATAAACCTGCTGGTTATTTTCAATCTATCCCGTATCTAATTCAACAAGGTGATAAGAAGAAAGCTATTTCAATTTTAGAAAAAGGGTACATGAATACTAAAAGCAACAGGATGTTGTTGGAAACTTTGAGCACTTTACAGGTATCAGAAAAGCAGTTTGGTGTCGTTGTGAAAAGAATCAAAGCTGAACTAAATGCATCACCGGACGATGTTGACCTGAAGATCTTATTGTCAAAGGTGTATATAGCCAGTAAAGATATTAAATCCGCAATGGCACTATTAAATGAAATTATTGATACTAAACCGGGGGTAGAAGAATCATATCTATTGCTTTCGCAGATTTATCAAAATAATAAAGATTTAAAGTCAGTTAAATCCACACTAATAAAAGGTAAGAATAATGTAGCTACCAGTTTTAAAATCTCATTTAGATTGGCTTCAATATATGAATTGGAACAAGATTATACGGGAGCCATTAGTGTTTATCGTGAATTATATAATTCACACCCGGATAATCTTATTGTTATAAACAACTTGGCATCTATGTTATCTGATTATAGTGATATTAGAGATGATTTAGAATTTGCTAAAACTCTTGTTGAAAAGCTCAAAAGAGGGAAGCAGCCTGTATTTTTAGATACTACAGGGTGGGTTTATTTTAAAATTGGCGATTATGAAGATGCTATTCGTTATTTAACTCAGGCTGTAACATATTCTCCAAAAATCAGTGTGTTTAATTATCATCTGGGTATGGCATATAAAATGTCAGGTAATAAAGAGCAGGCAAGGACATATCTGGAAAAAAGTGTTGTTGATGGTAAAGACTTTAAGGAAAAGAAACAGGCGAAAGCTGCTTTAAAGGATCTTTAATTTATATTAGTGATGGAATCTGAGTTTCGGTCATTCTGTTTCATAATAACCTGTATCTGTGCAGGAATCGACTTCGTTCATGATGACAAGGACTGTCAGTATAACGGAAAAATACTTATATATTATTGGCTTCTCATATGAACATAGGTGCAATTAGCTATTCGATAAGCGCCTTTACTTTTCTTATATTTTTAGCAATTCTGCTAACTGATCGGCATAAAGGTCCAACAAAACAGGCATTGGTGATTGCTGCTAGTATTAATTGTATCTGGTCTTTTGTGCTTGCTTATGAAACATTGATATTAACTGGAGAGATTCAGCTTTCGGTAATCGAGTACTTCAAGAGTGCATCATGGTTAATCCTGCTTATTCAGCTATTAAGTATTGCATACAGTGATCGTTTCGAAAGGGAAGTAATTAAGAAAATTCAATATATCATCACAGCTGCTATAGCTATTTTGATACTGCCAGCATTCTTCCAATATGTTTCTGATGAGTTCTTATTTAAAGAATATTTGACGGGGTTAAACCTGTTAATAACGATTGTTGGCATTGTTTTAATAGAGCAGGTTTATCGGAATACCCGCGCAGAGCAAAAATGGGCAATTAAATATTTATGTCTGGGTTTGCTGGGAATGTTTACGTATGATTTCTATATGTATGCGGATGCGTTTTTGTATCAGCGAATTGATCCGGTTGTCTGGGAAGCTAGAGGTTTTGTTTATGCGCTGACAGTACCGTTACTCGGGATTTCTATTTCTCGTGACCCTTTATGGTCCCCAGAAATTTTTATATCTCGCCGTGTTGTTTTTCATACAACAACATTGCTAGCTAGTGGTATCTATTTGGTGATTATGGGGATCGCTGGATATTACGTTCGTGATTTTGGAGGTAACTGGGGGCTTGTCGCACAGGCCATTTTTTTATTTGTAACGATACTAGCGTTGATACTTTTTATATCATCTCGACGAATACGTGCGCGCCTTTATGTTCTTGTTAATAAGCACTTTTATCCGTATAAATACGATTATCGTGAAGAGTGGCTTCGTTTTATTCGAACGCTTTCTGCATCTAGTAAAGAGAAAGAACTTTACCATAATACAATAAAATCAATCGCTCAAATTATAGAAAGTCCTGGCGGTATGTTATGGCTACGGACTGATAATGGTTTCTTTGCTTGTGTTGATACATGGGAGATGGAGCATGTGGTTTCTCGTGAGCCAGCGGAAGCATCATTGCCGAAGTTTTTAGAGGAGCATGAGTTTGTTATCAGTGTTGATGAGCTTCTGGAGCAACCTGAAGTTTATAATCGCCTTGGTTACCTCGAATTACCAGAATGGGTTAGGCAAGTTCAACCATGGTTAATCGTGCCACTTATCTATAATGATTTGTTGATAGGTTTTGTTGTGCTCGATCATGCGGTTGCACGTAAAGAAACTTTCAACTGGGAAGATAGTGATTTGCTAAAAACAGCCGCTAGACAGGTTGCTGCCTTTTTAGAACAGATGAATGCTTCAAAGGCTCTGGCTGAAGCAAAACAATTTGAAAGTTTTAATAAAGTATCTACTTATGTAGTGCATGATATTAAAAATCTTGTGGCGCAGCTTTCGTTAATTTCAAGTAATGCTGAAAAGCATAAGGATAACCCGTTATTTATGGAGGACGTATTTAAAACCATCAATAATTCTGTTGTCAAAATGAATAAGATGATGGAAGTATTAAACGGGAAAACCGTAACGAGTAAATCAAGTAAGGTAAATATTGTTTCTGTATTAGAAGAACTTGTACATCATCGTCAGATTGCTGGTGGCAAACCGGTTCCAATTTTAGGTTGTGAATCGACATTTTTTTTTGTGAAGGCGGATAAAAATCAGTTGCTCGCTATTCTCGGCCACCTTGTTCAAAATGCTCAGGATGCCACAGATGATGATGGGCGTATAACCATTTCCCAGAAACGCTCTACCGAAGGAGTTGTGATTGAGATTGAAGATACAGGCAGCGGTATGGACGAAGAGTTTATTAAAAATAATTTGTTTAAACCATTTAAAACCACAAAAGGAACGAAAGGTATGGGGATTGGAGTGTATGAGGCCAGGGAGATAATATTGGCAATTGGTGGTCAGATTGAGGTAAAAAGTGAGGTTGGTGTAGGAGCTTGCTTTAAGCTGACAATACCTGCTGCGTGAAATTTTACATGTGGTGAACATATTTAGTTACTATATGAGAAGACTGACTTCGTTGAGCTCTAAAATTTATTCACTATTTATTGCCATTAAAATAGCTTGTTGAAAATCAAGCTAAAAGTACTGTTAAATATTTCGACAAAAGACTGAAACTATGTTAAAAACCACTTTATGATTAATAATAAATTGCTCGTCGTAGAAGACGATCCTGGGTTACAAAGCCAGATACGTTGGTGTTTTGAAAATTATGACGTTTTGCTGGCAGATGACCGGGTATCAGCCATAGAACAGGTCAAAAAAAACAAGCCTGCGGTTGTCACATTAGATTTGGGGCTGCCGCCGCATGAGGATAACCCCAGTGAAGGTTTTGCTACTTTAGAGCAAATTCTTGAGATTGATCCCAACATAAAAGTCATCGTCGTCACCGGCCAGGAGGAGCGCGAAAACGCGGTCAAAGCGATTGGCCTCGGCGCTTACGACTTTTACAGCAAGCCGTTCGAGC
>CAZNGU010000184.1:0-5319 GCA_964572325.1 uncultured Methylomarinum sp. | reverse complement strand
TTAGGTAACGCGCAAAAAATAAACTACCAGGATTGCGCAGGATTTTTATTCGTCTTCAAGGCGCAACGCAGGGAGCATAGCAAGCTATGTGACAGGAGTTGCAACGCAGAAGATGGATAAAAAGACAAGTAAGGCTGGTGGGTTATTTATTGCGAGTTGCCTTACCTACTTCCATATAGGCATCCCGTTGGAGAAGGCGCTTTTTTCTTAAGTCAACAGCATTATCTAAAAAATGCGACGGTTGGTTGACATTTAGCGCAAACGATCGTGAAAATATTCTTACAAACCATGTTCATCTAAAATATCCAGTACATCCACATCACAGGAACCACACCCCGTTGACGCACCTGTAACGGATGCAATTTTATCAAGGTCTTTCGCCCCTTTTTTAATCAGTTGAATGACTTTGCTTCGGGTTGTTCCTGTACAACTACAAATCACTTCCTCGTTTTCGTCTGGATCACTTTTATTCATAAAAAACGTGTAGGGTTTATACTATAATCTTTACTTTTAAGAGGCTCATTTTAACACGGAGTCTATCTGTATATTAACCTATAACCGATTTCATACTATGTCCAGTCCAGTAAAGGTAAAACTTCCCTACTTCGATCATTTACTTGCCGCACTGGAAGAGAATAATGATGATCTTGAAAAAAGCTTTGGTCGTCATGTTCACTGGGGCTATTGGGAGCACCCAAAACAAGCCAGTTTATCAAGCAATGATTTTGCCGAGGCGGCAGAAAAACTCAGTGTTAAAGTCTGTGCTGCAGCTCAAATCAGCAATGGTCAAACAATACTGGATGTAGGTTGCGGTTTTGGCGGCACTATCGCCTACTTAAATGAGAATTTTGATTATCTGAATTTACTAGGACTAAATCTGGATGATAGACAACTGCAAAGAGCCAAAGATAAAGTAGCCGCCATTGCCAATAATAAAATCCAGTTTCAGCAAGGCAACGCTTGCGCCCTGCCCTTTCCTGACAATTCTTTTGATGTGGTATTAGCGGTTGAATGTATCTTTCATTTTCCTGATAGGCAAGTATTTTTTCAGGAAGTCTTTCGGGTATTAAAACCCGGCGGCTATTTGGCTTTATCCGATTTTGTCCCCACCACAGCTTTGTTACCTTTAATGAAAATAAAATTAGGCCTGCCAAAACCTTTTGGTCAAGGGTTTTATGGAAACTGTAATGCAGAATGTAGCTCCGCGGGCTATAAAAAGCTAGCTAGGCAAACAGGCTTTAATATTGATACAGAACAAGATATTACTGGCAACACACTACCCACATACAGTTATTTAAGACGCATGGGAATGCAAGAAGGTTATGAAAGTATCAGTGCAGCAATGGAAACATTGATGATTGAACTCCTCAGCCGTAGCCGCTTACTCAAATACCTTGTGCTTTCTTTTCAGAAGCCTCAATAGATTGCTGACCCGAGAGTAAAAGTATTCACCATGAAGCGCATGAAAGAAAAAACTATACAATAGGTGTTTACCTTCTAGTTCTTCATGTATTTCATGGTAAAAAATAGTTATTCTGTATTTATACTTCCCTTTTAATCAACTTATTCCAGCTTTTCTATATACTGCAACATCAACTGCAGACTTCTATTGCCCCGGAATTCATTAACATCCAGTTTATAGGCTGCTTTTATTGATCGAGTCCCCAGCCACTGTTCCGTTTTTTCAACAAAAAATGCAATAGCATCTACTAGCAATTCACTATTTGGCCTTCTTAATACAAATTTCAGATGCTGTTGCCCCACCACCCGGCATTGAATCACATCAAATACCCCATCAAATACTGGCTCTGGAAAACCTTGCCCCCAGGTTCCGGCATCTTTTAATTGCTCTGTAAACGCCATACTCATTTCTTGATCCGATAACTGCCCGTCTGAATAAATTTTTTGTTCCAGGTCGATGCTATCCAGGTGCTTTGCCACAACCTCATCAAAAGCCAAAGCAAATACTGGGTAATCATGCATTTGTATGCTCAAGCCTGCTGCCATGGCATGACCACCAAATTTACTGAGAATTTGTGGATGAGCAACAGCTATTTCACTTAATACATCACGAATGTGAACCCCAGGAATGGAGCGTGCTGAACCCTTAATCTCACCTTTATCGACTGAAGCAAAAGCGACAACCGGACGGTGCAAGCGGTCTTTGATTCTACCTGCCAAAATGCCAATCACACCTTGATGCCAATATTTCTCAAACAGACAAACCCCTGCTGGCAAATGCTTTTCATCCAGCATTTTCATCTCATCCAGTAAAGACATGGCTTCATGCTTCATTTGCGCTTCTACTTCCTTGCGATCTTGATTGAGCTGATCCAGTTGTTCGGCCATTGTTTTTGCCAGAGCCGCATCATCTGTTAATAAACATTGAATACCCAAAGACATATCATCCATACGCCCGGCAGCATTTATGCGTGGCCCTAGGGCAAAACCCAAATCAGTAGAACTAATTTCTCTAAACTGTTTTCCAGCCTGGTTAATTAATGCCTGAATTCCTGGGTGTGCTTTGCCCGAACGTATTCTTAACAAGCCTTGATGGACTAAAATCCGGTTGGTTTGATCCAGGGCAACCACATCAGCAATGGTTCCCAATGCAACAAAATCCAGTAATTGAGCTAAATTAGGTTGTTGTTTATTTTGCTTCTCAAACCATTGGGTTTCCCGCAGGCGACTACGCAATGCCAATAATACATAAAAAATAACGCCTACCCCGGCAATATTACCACTTGGAAATTTATCATCCGTTAAATTAGGATTAACAATTGCATCGGCTTCTGGTAGTTGCTCTCCGGGTAAATGGTGATCGGTAATTAATACCTTGATATTGGCATCTTTAGCGGCTTTAACCCCATCAATACTGGAAATACCATTGTCTACAGTTATGATCAGATCAGGTTGTTGTTTTTTCACCTCTTCAACAATTTCCGGTGTCAGGCCATAGCCATATTCAAAACGGTTAGGCACGATATAAGACACATTGCTTAAGCCCAGTAATACCAGCCCTTTAATCCCCACCACACAACTGGTTGCGCCATCAGCATCAAAATCAGCTACGATAGTGATCTTTTGTTGTTGTTCTATGGCATGGATTAAATGCTCGACCATGGCTTCCATACCACTTAACAACCAGGGAGAAGGTAATTTTGCCAAACTTCTTTCCAATTGCTCATTGTCGGTGATCCCTCGGTTAGCAAAAATCTTGTTTAAAACAGGAGAAATATCTTTTAAGTGTGATTTTTTCTTATTTTCAGGTCGAGGAACTATCTTTTTTTTGACGCCTTGATGATACATAAAAACCTTATTAGGTGGATTTTAATCCGAAATTTTGGATGGCACTTACTTAAGTGCCAAGTCAAAACTAAAGTGGTCAGGCTCGATTAGGGAGCTGGAAAGAAATAATTGTCCGATATTGGACGGGTTTTTTGTTTGTCTTTAGTGAGGTAACAACAGGCGCATAGCAAGCTACGTAACTGTTGTTACCTCGCTGAAGACGGACAAAAAGACCAGCAATATTGGATTATTATTTTTTTTCAGCTCCCTTAGTTTGACCCTTATTCAAAAATGATTCAGAACGCCTATCCCCTCCTCGTGGTTTTGGCTGCACTCGCCTATTTAACAGTTTATCTACATTATCCTTAAATCGTTCATTACCCAAAACCCAAGCTTTATTAGTGGCATTCCGAATGGCTTCAATATCTGCTTTCGGAATGTGCTTGCTAAATAATGCAAGATACTTGGTTCGAGATAATATTTCATCAATACCTAATTCCTTATAAACTGAATGAGGGGTTAATAAACTATTCTCTTTCCCTAATGCATTATAATGATAACTCGACCAAGGATATTCAACGGGATCATTAACCATCCCTGCACGAACTGGATTTAATTCTATATAACGACTACACGTCAACAAATAACTTTCACTATCCAACAATGTTGCTTTATAGCGTCCTTCCCATAAAGTGCCAGTCCTTTGGTACTGGAAATTAAAATATTGAACATAGTACCTTCCAATGTATTGCATTACTTTACTAATGCCATTACCTGTATAGGGGGTCATTAGCAGATGAACATGATTCGTCATTAATACATAAGCATGTAATTCGCAACCGTATTTTTTACACGCATCACCCAGTTTTTGAAGATAAAACTGATAATCTTCATCAGACACAAAAATAACTTCTCGATTGTTTCCGCGCTGAATAACGTGCTGTGGTTGCCCTGGAATCTCAAAACGAGGGAGTCGTGCCATTTTTTTATTCCCCCCTTTTAGTTCACTTATGATTAAATGAAAGCATAACACATCCAGATGTTTCTATCGAGTCTGACCCCAATACCGCTACCTGTCACAACAAATCAATAAATATCACCATGTTACGTACTCATTCCTAGGCTTGGTCATCAGTGGATAGGGCTTGGGTCTTCGCTTAATAACACGCGGTTGATTGGGTCGCTTTCGTCGGCCTACTTCGGTTTCAGTCATCGCCATCAAAAGTGGATAAATCAGCGTGCCCAGGGCTTTCCCTGTTCGGGTAATACACAGTCCTACTGCGTTGCGCATGAGTTGGACTGCCGCCATAAAACTGAGATAACGAGGCGTATTATCGTAAATGCAAGCGGCACGAGCAAGATTGCCACGTATCAGGTTATAGGCCAGTAGGTTCACAGCGATTTCCCTTTTCACCATCTCTGCGGTTTTACATCGTAGCATTTCCATACCCATATGGGTTTTAAGCGTTCTAAAGTCGAGCTCAATTTTCCAGCGTTGCTGATACAATTGCGCTAAACCTTTTTTGGGATAGGCTTTAGGCTCCATGAGGGTCGTCACATAAACCACCCCTTTTACCGAAAACTCACGAATATAAAGCTCATCCGGTAATTCTTCATACTTTTCTTGAGTCATCCATACGGGTGTTCTCTTGGCTTTTTTTAGGCAGATGATATGATCTTTGGCACCGAGGCGTTGACCTTTACGAAAATCACTTTTTACGTTACCACGCTGCCTGAAAACCAGAGGCGTTCCTTGTCGCGTTAATAATACCATGATGGCATATGTCGTGTAGTAGCGGTCAGCAAGGAGCAAATCATCGGTGTTGAGGCTTTCAATCAGCTGTGAAAACAGCGAGGTTTCCCCACTGCCTTTGCCTTGGTAGGGAGCCAACGCATAGCCCAGACAACTACCGGTTGCTAGTGATAATAAACCAACTAACCGAACAATCGGAAAACCTAGCCCAGGCTTTTGGTTACTTTGCTGTGGATAGGTTTTTTGGTTAGCATCTGTATCGGGCATCAATAAGGTCG
>CAZNGU010000183.1:0-5348 GCA_964572325.1 uncultured Methylomarinum sp. | reverse complement strand
GGTGCAGAAGTATTGATAGGTGGCGAAGTTGAAACATTAACAGGTGAATTTGGTGAAGGGTATTACATTAAACCAACCATCATGAAAGGCGATAATAAAATGCGAATTTTTCAGGAAGAAATTTTCGGCCCTTTTGTGTCAGCGACTACTTTTAAAGATGAAGCTGAAGCTCTGGAAATTGCCAATGATAGTGAGTTTGGATTAGGCGCAGGATTATGGACGCGTGATATGAACCGTGCCTATCGTATGGGACGTGGCATTCAGGCTGGACGCGTGTGGACTAATTGTTATCATATTTATCCAGCCCATGCTGCATTTGGTGGATATAAAAAATCTGGTGTAGGTCGTGAAACCCATAAAATGATGTTGGATCATTACCAGCAAACCAAAAACTTGTTGGTGAGTTATGACATTAATCCCTTAGGCTTTTTCTAGTCAGTACAAGATAGAAATAATCTCGTTCCCACGCGGAGCATGGGAACTAGATCAAATTTGAAGAAGGGAATTTTCTATTTTCTCCTCACCCGTCAATACAGTATCGATGGAGTACTAGGTTGAGGATAATATACACCTTGTTGCTGTTGATCAAAAGCCCCCGTTTTATCCAGATAATACCAGCCGCCAGCTAATACCAGCAATAAAGTAAGCACAGCAAAACTGATTTTCCAGACACTGTACGGGCGTTCTCCCTGTACCGTACCTGTTCGCGCATTAATGACAAAGCGGTAGGGTTTGTTTTTGTAACGAAAAGCGGCAGACCAGACCGGTAATAAGCAATGCTTATAGGTATTGTTACTATGTTGGGTTTGGGTGGAATGTACACGCTGATGGTTTCCACCTATGTCGTAAGTAATATCCTTGTAGATTTGATTGTCCATGACTTGCTTGGCGTAATCAAAACCTTCATCCAGATTTACCTGATAAAACTCACTTTGAAAACCACTAAGATAATTTTCATCATAAGGGAGTAATTGATCTAAATCCCAGGGTTGCAGGGAATCTATAATTTTGCGAGGCAGGGATCGACTGGCACCGATTAAAACATCATCAAAAAAACGCGAAACTCTGCCTGAAACAGGTGTCCAACGAATTTTGGCAACCCGGCGTATTTCAGTTACCATCCGTTTGTTTCGCATGACTTGTACGCGTTGGCGTACGTAATAAACATCCCCTCGCTCACCCCGATAATGCGTTACCGTATCACTATCAAAAGTCCAGTAGGGTAAGTAAATACCATTTAATTTAGCATCATTCCCAGCATATTTTTTGACCGCATCGGGTGCGAACCACAAGCTATTTAACCAGTTATGGAATAGTTTGTATGCGGAGTCTTGATCAATACTAAAAGGCAATAAGGATTTAGGCTGAATTGCTTTGCGATGAGCCGTTGTAGTAACAATGGGAGTGCCACAAAAAGGACACTCGCCCGCATGGATACTGGATTTAAACTGGAAAGAAGCACCGCATTCATCACAATGAATTTGATCTTTTAAGGGCGTAGTTCGTGGCTTTGATAATTGCTGTAAAGCTTCCTTTAAAGGATATTCTTTTATGATACCGGCACGAAGTTCAATATGGTTTTCAAAACTACAATAGTCACAGACTTGATATTGTGTGCCGGGGGCATATTTTAATATGGCACCACATTGTTTACAGGGAAAACACTCTGATACGGGGGACTCAGTTTTTTTTGATTTCAAAATGTCTATCCTGCGTCTTATTGCGGAGGCAGTGGTGGCGGTATATGTTTAAAACTTTCAGATAGGGTAGAAAGCTGTTCAGCCTGAGTCCATTCAGACAGCTCAGCATGCCAGACTAGTGTGTATCTGAGTATTGTCTTATCCTGAATTTTTTGTTGAATTTGAGTGATAGAAAAAGGCCCCTGCTGCTGACCTGCAATAGCAATATAATAACTAATGGAAGCCGGAATAGGGGGAGGGGAGTCCACTGGCTTTGTTGTCGGCTGATGCTGATTAAAGCCTCGGCTCATTTCTTTTGCCACAGCAAAGCCCATTCCCATACCAATGCCTTCACTAGCACTACCCGAAGGGTTATTAGCCGCATCTTCCATGGCTTCTGCAGCCTGAAATTGAGAATATTTAGCTAAATCCCCAATAATTCCCATACTGGTTCGTTTATCTAAGGCCTCTTCAACAGCCGTAGGCAAAGAAATATTCTCTACCATTAACTGTTCTACGCTAAGGCCATAAGCATCAAATTCTGGATTAATGGCGTGAGTGATATAGTCACTTAAATCATCATAATTTGCTGCCAGATCAAGCACAGGAATATTAGATTCACCGACCAAATTAGCAAAACGAGAGACAATTAGGTTTCGCAATTGCTGGCTTATTTCATCGGTAGAAAAACGGCCATCGGTACCGACAATTTCTTTCATAAAAGTTAATGGGTCACTGATTCTGACGGAATAGCTACCGAAAGCACGTAAACGTACCGGGCCAAATTCCTGATCGCGTAGCATAATTGGGTTTTTAGTACCCCATTTTAAATCGGTAAAACGGCGCATATTAAAGAAATAAACTTCCGCCTTAAAAGGGCTTTTAAAACCCATGGGCCAATTTTCCAGACTGGTTAACACTGGCATGTTCCGTGTTTCCAGTTGATATAAGCCGGGGGTATAACAGTCAGCAACGCTTCCTTCATTAACAAGGATGGCTGTTTGTGACTCTCTAACGGTTAGCATGGCACCGTATTTGATTTCATTGCCATAGCGTTCAAAACGGTACACCATGGTGTCATTGCTATCATCAGTCCATTCGATAACATCAACAAACTCGCCAAAAATTTTATCCAGAAAGCCCATATTATTACTCCTTATGATTCGGTATTTTCTACGGGTTTAGCATGGGCATTGGATAATGCCTGACGTAATTCAGATTCACATTTTTGTAATTCCTGCACCGCTTCACTACGCATTTTTTTGCCTTCATCGGCTATTTGCAAACTTTCTTCAATGGTTTCAATCAGCGTTTGATTGGCTTTTTTCACAGTTTCAATATCAAACACACCACGCTCAATTTGTTTGCGTGTTTCGGCATTAGCTTGTTTAAGGTTTTCAGCATTAGCCGCCAGTAAATCATTGGTTAGGTCATTTGCAGCTTTTACCGTTTCTGCGGCTTGTGATGACCGGAAAATGGTAACGGCTGTTGCCAGTTGTTGTCGCCAAAGCGGTATAGTATTAACAATAGTAGAATTAATTTTATTGACTAATCCCTTGTCATTTTCCTGTACCAGGCGAATACCCGGTAAACTTTGCATGGCGACTTGTCGAGTCAGGCGCAAGTCATAAACTCTACGTTCTAGATCATCACGCGCAGAACGAAGATCGCGTAAATTTTGTGCAGCAATCACTTCGGTACTATTTTTAGCTGCTTGTGCCTGCTCTGGAATAATTTCATTGTCCAGTTGTTGTAATTTTTTATCACCGGCATTTATATAATCTTCCAGAGTATGAAAATAGTCTAGATTCGCTTGATATAATCTATCCAGAGAGGTGATATCGGTCAGTAAATTAGTTTTATGCTTTTCCAGTTTATCGGTAATGGTATCAATTTGTTTACGTACATCTTCGTATTGCTGTAAAAACTTGACAATGGGCTTTGCTTTACCAAATAGTCGCGAAAAAAAACCTTGTTTTTTATTAGGGTCAAGTTCATCTACATCAAAACCACGAATAGTTGAAACCATTTCATTTAAGTCTGTTCCTGCTGGGCCAATATCTTTATTTTTAACGCCATCCAGCATGCGGTCAGAAATCGTGGTTAATTGTTCCTGTGCCTTGCTACCAAAGAAAATAATGGATTGAGTGTCAGAAAAATCAATTTCACTCATTAATAACTGGATGGTCTTTTGCCTAGTCTCTGGCACTTTTTCAAGCGGCATGATTTCTGCGCTAACCCCTGGGACGATTTCATCAAAAACCTCACTGCCTGGTATTTCTTGTGTTACTTCAGTTGCTGCTTGCTCACTCATTTTTAATCCTATTTTTGGTGTTTAAACAATACCTTCCCGTTTCAATTGTGTACTTAATACTTCAATCTGTACATCCAGATCAAAAACATCATCTTCTTGTAGTTTTTGCTGTTGCTCGAGGAACACGGTTTCAATAGTTTCCAGAACGTTGCGAAAATTTTGTTCCAGTTCGCCTGTTTGGGCGTTTTTATGGGTGTTGGCATAGCCTTCGGTCACTTGTTTGGCACCATCCAGATAGATATTAAGAAATTTACGGGCTCTACGTAAATCGTGAGGATCTTTTTCAATATCCTGTAAAATTGCATCGGCTACATCACAAATACGGTCTATACGCTGATTTAATTCGGCATTATTAATTTTGTTATTGGCCTGTTCAATACTACGAATTTTTTTGGAAGACTCTTCTAGAACCTGCATTATTTCTTCGCCAGAATAACCATCAGCGCTTGCTATTTTTCTTTCTTGCCTTGGGTCAAAACCGTAGCTCAGATACATGCCTAAAAAGGCACCTCCGGCATAGAGTAAAGCCACCATTATTTCTTGTTTTACACCTAGCCAGGCTATAACAGCTGTGGTTATTGCGGCAATAACAGCAGCTAATAACTTTAATGATGATTTAGCTGAACTCGCGCCCCGGCTTTTTAAAAACTCCCGCTCTAAACGCAATCCTTTGCGTAGACACCAAGCCGCCAGCATATAAGCGCTAAATCCTCCGGCATTTATAATAATGGCTAATAAATGGCCTTTACTTAACGCAATAATTGTCGCTGGAATCAAACTTAGCGGTAATAAATAAAGTAACAATCCCCGGGGGGAGTATTGATGTAATTTTTCTTCAATCAGCCGTTTCGGCTTTTTGAATTTAGCAAACTCGTTCATAGATAATCTTTATGGCATTTTGACAGTAATATTTTCTCTTTCTTCTGTGCTGTCATGGAATAGAGATTGACAGCTTACTAAGCCAATGGTTGCTAGTAATAGGATACATCCTAATGATTTACGAAAAATGCTGGCCATTATGCCTCCAAGAGTTATAAGAACATGTTAAAGATCTACTACAACCATGCCAATTGCGCTTGGGCGGTGTTCGAAATCCTCATTTACTTTGTGTGAACTCCGGTTTCTGTGCTCCGCCCGCGTACAACTTGCAACGGCTGGTAACGATCTTGAATAGATTCAAAGCGGGTATAATTTGCCCATTATCTATTACTCGTCTTTCAACTGCAAAGCCTTAAAGCAGAAAAGGGGTGTTTTCATAGGTATAGACTATATAATACAATCAAATAAAGGGAAGTATGCTCTAGGACTGCCTATTACCCATAAGTAGCTGTACACAATATACTTTACAATTGGAG
>CAZNGU010000182.1:0-5383 GCA_964572325.1 uncultured Methylomarinum sp. | reverse complement strand
GCCAATATTTTTAATCTTCAAATCACGCGGCAAGCAATAAATATTCCCAAAAAACATGGATGTGATATGCAAACTAATATTGATGTGTGGCAACCGAGTGATGGTATCAGTTGTCTGGACTTAAAAAGTTCTTATCGTCTTTACCCCAAATTGATTCCTGGTTTAACCACGATGAAAAAAACCAGTTCGCCAAGACCTGATCATAATTCAACCGGCCACTATACAAACTTATGCCTGGTCGTGGATGACTCTGGCTCCATGGAGAATCAGCCAGCACTTATTGCTCGCAGTCTATGTCAGGGGATCAATCTTTATTGCTCTCAAAACAAATATCCTCTGGGATTAATTAGTTTCGGTGGTGAAATTGATTTTTCACAATCCCCAGGTTATCGCCACAACAGAATTAGTAATGCTTTAAAAACACTAAATGGCAGTCTTGGTGGTACCTGCCTTGAACCCGCTCTAAAAAGACTACACATATTTGTAAAAACTGACCCTAAAATCCGCCATGCCCTTATTGTGACAGATGCAGAGGCCTATGACTGGTCTGATTGCAATGACATTGCAAAACAATTATTACAAGCAATTGATTTAACCGTATTACTGATTAACGGTGAAATACCAAATGAATTAAAACAGCTTCAGAATGAAAATATACACCTGATTCGTATATTTCAAATCAATCCAGAATCAGTTGATACGCTGACACTAAAGGAAATACTGAAATGAACTCTTTATTAAGCAATTATCAAAAACGTATGCAATATATATTTGACCATCACTTCCATGCCTGCCAGGATGATTTTGCCCAGATACTTTCTGTTATTCCAGCCATGAAAAACATCAACGTGCTACTCACCGGCACTTATGGAACAGGAAAAACCACTTTTGTTGAAGCATTAGCCAAATATTTTTTTGCGGAAAAAAACAAACCTAGTATTGCCCGTGTACGTTGCCATCAAGAATTGACTGACCTGGATGTTTTGTATGCAATTAAGTTTTCAGATCTAGATGCACCGGTAACCCCAAGGGCTATTCTGAATAAACACATTCGTTATTTCAATGAAATCCCCAGAAGCAAACCCAGTTTACAGAATGCACTGTTGTCTCTATTTTCAGAACAGCAGATAAGTTTCCGGGATCAACACTTTGACGCAACTAACGGTATCAATATTTGTGACCAGAACCCTGATGATATGGGTCAGGATGGAATTGTTAGCGCTCTGCTGGACCGTTTTGATATACAAATTATTCTACCAGATTCGCCCAACCCTATACTGCAGGAACCCATCGACTCTTTGAAACCCATGAGTAATAATGAGATGAAAGAAATTTGGCAGCAAGTATCCGAAATTGAAATAAGCGAGGAGGTCAAAGACTATGGTTTAATGTTAAACCGTTATTTTTCAGCCTGTGTTGTGCCTCGCTCAATTATAACCGGCCATTTTGAATTGCCGTGCATTGATTGTGCCTATACAGGTGAAATCTGCCAGAGCTTACGCTCTGTTCCAGGCATGCGTGGACGCCTGGCCATGTTTCATCTGGGTAAAGCAATTGCGTGGTTTAATGGCAGATCATCTGTAACGACTACAGACTTTGAAATAGCACTGCCCTATTGTTATGCCCATCGACTGGAATTACATACCGATATATCAAGCAAAGAGTTCAATCCACAAACCTATTTACAGTCAACCTATATTGAAGGGCATCTACAGGCCAAACAACAACACTGGCTGGATGCTATAAAAGCAAAGCAGCAGGGGGATACAGACTCGATACTAAAAATCGCCAGTAAAACGGATGACCTGGTTATTGCATGGTTATATGACATTACAAAAAAACAGCAACAACCCATGCGTCAGACTGGTTAAATAGATGACTACCAATTTTATAACTACAAATTACAAATTTGACTTTAGTCCTGTTGTTCCAGTCACCTATAACCTGATTTCACCTGACTATGTCAACATATCACCCAATGGCAGATTTATTATTATTGGCAATAGTGAGCATATTTATCATATTGATATATCTAACCCCAAAAATAACTGGAAACATATAGTTAAACTACAAACAAAAAACTGCATTGCAACAGATAATGGAGGCCTCTGGGTCATAAATAATTCACTGGTCATTTATCTTGATAACAATGGATTACAGACATATTCCCTATTTGGATATAAGATAAATACAGCCTGGGGAAACGATGACTGGTTATTATTTTATGATGAGAAAAGTGACTCCTATATCTTTCATGAAATAGTTTCTGAACAGAATCATCAATTTAATTTTAAACACAGGGTAATTCATGCATGGAAAAATAAAAATATTTTACGCCTGGTTTTAGGCAATAAAAATCTTTCCTGGCTGTATATTGATGAGATTGATCTGGACACAAACAAATGCTCCCGCCTGGATAAGTTAAGCTTCTTTAATCGCCATACAGCTTTTGACAGCATAAACGTCAATAGTTCAACAATAGACTATCCACATCATTGTTTTAGCCTTCCAATTAATAATAATAAACTGAGTCTCTCTCTACAACCATGGAATCTAATCATCGACAAGAATGGAAGAATTAAAGATTCTTCAAATTATATTTCATGGCATCCAGTGTACCTGACATCTTCTCAGGAAAAATCCAGATGCAATCATGACCAGGCATTGTTAGCTACCATTTATGCATTAGATGGGGAGCTGCAAAATACGGCATATTTTATTGATTCAATACCATCATTAATCAATACCTATATCGATAACAAATATATTCACATAATAACTTCTTGCTGGTATAAAACCATAAGCATCGATTCTATTGATAAGATAGATATTGATGCAATAGATGACTTTCTTGAAATCACTAATATCTGTGTGTTTTTTCTGACACATTATTCATCAGCTCTACCCATGAGCGTCCATTTACTCTGTGGCCTGATTAAAATAATTGATAACGATAACGACTGGAAAATACATAAACCATTATTTATAAATAACAGGGAAAGTATTCAAGAATTATTCAGCAATGCATTTAATCTATTGCCGTATTTTAAACACAATAATGATGACAATCATAAACTCAATACCCTCAAAATCTTACCTGAGTTTTTTAGAGTTTGTAATAAAGTTGATTTTATATTTGATGCAACCATCACAGGACTTAAGAAGGCGCTCTCCGATACTAATCCACCACCACTTCTAAAACAATATATTGATTTCATGAAATTTATCCTGCCCACCCCACTGGTTAATAAAATATCAACCTTTGGAGTTTTTAGTAAGAAAGATATATTTGAATACTTAGGTTCTGATATTAATATTGAATTAAAAGAAGATTTATTAACAAAAATGAGTTCACTAAGAGTATCACCACATCAATGCCAACAACTAATAGAACAGTTTTCAAAAGAATCACTAACCATTATTGCTCTGTTGCTAAAGAAAATACAAATTTCTAGCTCCAGAATATTAAAAAACACTGCCATTATTGAACAGCTCAATAATATATTGTTCAGCAAAAATGGCATAAATGAAGAGTTTATAAATGAGCTTATTAAACATGATATTCTAGAAGACATTATCACAATAGCCGTGAATCATAGTGATATCAAAACACTCAAATTCATCACCAACCCTTCCAGCAAATACCAATTGACAAGGTTTTTATTACAACAGGGGATAAACCCAGGCACTCTATCATCAGAACTAATTAATTCAGTTATTGAATATAAAGCCCATCGTTCATTAGGCTATTCATTACATCAATATATTTCTGAAATAAATCTAATTAATAACGATAAAGATATGGAATATCTTATCAACCAGTATCAACTACTTAAAACATGGCATCAGAATTATTTCAATCTACACCCCGATAAAATGGAAAGCATTAACAATATGGGTTCATTGTTTAATACCACCATTGAAGCCATAGCAGACTTTAAGTCAAGTGATAAGCAGGCCATTGCTCTTTGCCTGCTGTCCACATGGTTAAGAATCAACCCACAGATCTCTAATGAGAATGGGATAGATACCAGCAATCCAACATCTGCGTTAACACCTGAAGCACAATTATTAAACAGCCATGTAGTAAAAAATATGAGCACCATCACCAGATTAATTGAGATTATAAAAATGCTTATGCTGGGTGAAAGTGAATTAGATACCGTGGCTGGCTTATTACTGGAGCAGGTAGAACAGCAGTTTACCTCTGATAACAAAGCACCTCTGGGAGTTGTTGTAGCATTTCCGGGGCAATGAGTAGATTTGATTTCAAATTACTAAGGTTTAAATTTATTTTTGATAGCCTCGTTCCCTGGCTATAAGGAATAACTGCAGATTATTTTAAAAGCCAGTCAGGTTTTTTTGCTATTTTTATTCGACAACCTAAGTTATTTAAGTGAAAAAAAGCTACGACTAGAGCTCATCCACCACGCTTGAAACCTCTATTGATTTCATAATGTTATTTTTCAAGTCTATGACTGATCGGGAAGAAATAAACGGGGTAGTCTTGACATAATCTACCTCCCTGTAGATTTTCCAGCATGGTGTCGGAGTCATAGTTAGCCGCTAAAATGTCAGGCTTGGTATAAAAAAGTAGACAACTTTGGCTCGACACCTGAAGTTCTAAATTTAAATTAGATCATAATTTACAGTATGTATTATAACTTATGGTTAAATCTATCAAAACCAGTTACTAACTGCAAGAATTTAGCTCAGTTCAGCCACCACCTGCCCTGTCAAGCCTATTTCCATATCTGGATAATAAGGGATGCTGTGCCTATTTATTGTAATCAAGACATACAACCCCAAACCCAGTTACCGGCTCACCATCTTTATTATCAGGCGAAATAAAATGGGCATGATCATAACCTTCTCCCACATAACGAATAAGATCATAGGCAAGCCTCAAAAGTCCTTCTTTATCACCAACAATAAATACTTCATGGGCCATAATCTTTCTGCCTGCAAACTCTTTAGCTGTTATGTCATTTCTATCATATTGATTAAGATCTTCATATTGAGAGCCAACTCGAACTGACATTTGCTCACCATTACTGAACTCACAAATTTCACCTACATTAAGTTCAAGATGTTCGTTCTCTACCCAGACAATATCCCCCGCCCGATTCATCCAGCCAGTTTGATTATCTTTATCAATTTCCCACAATGGCCCAACTTCAGCCGAGCACCAAATTGAGTATGGGGATTCAAGGACAATATTACCCTGCCTGTCCATTAGACATTTTTTACCATTGTATGTGACCACAACCACACCATGTTTAAATCCATGCCCCAGGGCAAACCAGCCATCACCATCTGCTATGGTGCCATCCATCTCAAGCCCCATGCATGGTGGCGTAATGGTATTACCTTCTCCTTTTGT
>CAZNGU010000181.1:0-5409 GCA_964572325.1 uncultured Methylomarinum sp. | reverse complement strand
TTTCCGTTCATTTTCGTTAAATAGCGCAACTATTCGCCTCAAATGAACAAAAAAATTGACTCAA
Organism: uncultured Methylomarinum sp.; assembly: GCA_964572325.1. Classification (GTDB taxonomy): domain Bacteria; phylum Pseudomonadota; class Gammaproteobacteria; order Methylococcales; family Methylomonadaceae; genus QPIN01. The sequence goes on along the minus strand of CAZNGU010000181.1, from coordinate 5,345 downwards.
AAGGGCTTTCCCTCGCGACGGTTTCTATTCTCGGACAGGCTCCTAGTGCAGCACTGGATGGTTTTTCAATGTAAAGTATTTTTCTTGCTGAACTATATTTTTGATTGGCTGTCTTGTTGACTGTTTAAACCTGATTTTTTGAAATTAGTACAAGCTTTGTTCCTGCTCCCTCTGGAGAGGGTTATATTTGTCAATACAAGTGTGGCGGAGTACTAATCAGCACTGGTTTTTTTTACGGGATTATATTTTACGGAGATATTAAGGTGTTAAAAAGTGTAGTATTTATATTATTATTTTCATTGTCATCTGTTTTACAGGCCGAATCAGTAGGTTATGAAACATTATCACCAGCACAGCCTACCCAGAATCAGGACAAGATAGAGATTATTGAATTTTTCTGGTACGGTTGTCCGCATTGTTATAGCTTTGAACCAGAATTAACGGAATGGCTAAAAAGTAAACCTGAAAATGTTGAATTTATTCGTCAGCCTGCTGTATTCAGTAGTTTATGGGGCAAGCATGCTAAAGCTTATCTAGTAGCAGAAGCATTGGGTGTGGTCGATAAAGTTCACGCTGATTTCTTTGATGCTATTCAAAATAAAAAACAAAAACTTACTAGTGAGGATCAACTGGCAGAGTTCTTTGTTGCCCATGGTGTCGATGAAACGCAATTCCGAAATACTTTTAATTCCTTTTTAGTTGATGCTAAATTACGACAAGCTAAAGCTATGGCACCACGCTATGGAATTACCGGCGTTCCTGCCATTATTATTAATGGAAAATATAAAACTAATGGACCCTTGGCAGGATCGCATAAAAAAATGATTGAAGTCATGAATCGTTTAATTCAACAAGAAAGTCAGGCGCAGTAGATTTATCCCCTTGATTTATTTTAGAGAATCAGTTCAAGAGGGTGTGATTTAAAGCGACGTAAAAAATATTGCTTTTTACCATGAAGCACATGAAGCCCTTGAAGAAGAGTAATTACAGTTTTTGCTTTAGCCTTCATTGTCTTTATGTGCTTCATGGTTATAGAATGATGCACTAGTTAATTCATATTTTAGAGTTATCCTATGACTATTTTTAATAAAAAAAATACCCCGGATAAATGGAAAAATAAATATTATGAATTACTGGATGAAATAGAGGAAAGTGAACGACAAAGTAACGAGCGAGAAACGTTGCTTTGTAAAACTATTGCACGCCTATGTCTTGCTACCACGGGCTTTAATAAAGAGCTGGATCCTTATTTAAAACGTATTCGAAATCAGCTAAAAAAAGGTTTAAAGAGCGAACAACTGAAATCAGATCTTGAAGCATTTTCAAATGCTTTGATGACAATGGACGAGTCTTCTGCGGAACAGTCATTTGCCGATGCTACTTTACTCTTTGAATTCCTCTTTAGTCATTTCCCTGAACAAAAGAATAGTTTAAAGCAGATAGCGGATAAATTTGAAAAAAAAGAATTCCCTAATAGTCAGTATTTGTTTATAGCTATCAATGATCTGATTGATTCAATCCAAAAGATAGAACCCTTACCCTCTTCAGCTGTTTTTCAAGAAGGACATTTTGATTCAGTCACGCTTAATGCTCAGCTGTTGCAGTTGTTAGAGCATACTGAAATTCCTGTAAATTTTGAACCTCAGGCCAGAGATTTAAAAGAGAAACTGGGCAAAACGACATCGTTTACGCCTCATTTTGATGAAACAATCGCTCTTTTGTTTGATATAAAAAAACATCTTCAGGCTGAGCAACAAGCCATTACACAATTTTTGACTCAACTCACCGATCAACTCACTGAATTAGGCCAACAGGCATCCGGGGTTTATTTGGTTTCAAAAGCACAATCTAAAAAAAGAAATTTGCTTGATCAATCTGTTTCTTCGCAAATGATTGATTTACAGGAAAAATCAAAAAATTCCACTAACTTAGAGCCTCTTAAACAATTGGTAAAAACTCATTTAACTGATATTCAACAACAAATAGAGGGCTATCAGATTCAAGAACAAACGGAACGAAATAAATTTCATTATGAATTGAAAACATTAAGCGTAAGAATAGGTGAGTTGGAGCAAGAATCGTCTCATTTGAAAAAAAAATTGCATATTGCTCGCCAGCAGGCAATGCGCGATCAGCTGACAGGTTTACCTAATCGAATGGCTTACGATAAACAAATTACAGCTGAAATAGCCAGGTTCAAACGTTATAACACTCCGCTTTCAATAATGATCTGGGATATTGATTTATTTAAACAGATTAATGATACTTTTGGGCACAAGGCGGGTGATAAAACATTGGTTATGATTGCTAGGCTACTTGCACGGCACTGTAGAGAAACGGATTTTGTTTCACGTTTTGGTGGTGAAGAGTTTACTATGCTATTATCCAATACTGATGTACAAGAGGCACTGCGGGCGGCCAATAAAATTCGCCAGGATATAGAGAAAACAGCGTTTAATTATAATGGAGAGAAGCTCTCTATTACTATTTCTTGCGGCATTGCTCAATTTAATAAAACTGATACGGCAGAATCTGCTTTTATTCGTGCAGACAAGGCCTTATATGAAGCCAAAAATAATGGGCGTAATCAATGTGCAATTGCTTAGTTATAAAAAATAACTATACTAATGCCATCTTTAAAAATTTTCTGTAATTGAATGAATTCATATCAAACACCTGATTCCGACAAATTTCTTTACAAATTGATTATTCAATTTGCTTTGTTTTCCAGGGGTGACAATGATCAGCTTGACCTACAAATAGATAAAATAATGCAGCGTTTTAAGCAAGGCATTAAATATCAAGAATTAATGCCTGATCTTATTGCACTGTCTAAAACACTGGCTCATGTTTCAAAACTGGGTACTGATCAAAATGCAGAATCCAGGAGTGAGCTGCAATATGCTTATTTTATTAGTCACCTGAATAAATTATTAGACGAAACAGATATTCCCTTTGAATTTAAAGCGCAATGTAAAAAATTAAAACGGAAAGCCAGTGGTCAAATAAATGATGTGACCTATAAAGAGATTGTTGATGCAGCGACCGCTCTTTTAATCAATATAAAAAGTCAAACATCGACGGAACAGCAGGTTATTGAGTCATTTCTGGTAGGTATTTCTGAGCAAATAAGTACATTGGGTGAGCAAACTTCCCATGTTTCTGATGCCAACAGTCAATCTTTGCAAAGTAATGAACAGCACAGTCACGCCATAGATGAGCACGTTGATCATATTAAAAACAGTACGGCGGAAGCTAAAGAGCTTTCATCATTACAGCAATCTATTAACCAGCATCTTGAGGAATTAAGTTCTCAGCTTCATAAACATCAGGAAACAGAAGTCAGTCGGCAGCTGCAAACTCAAAATCAGCTCATACTGATGGCAAAAAAAATGCAAGATATGGAGTCGGAAACTGAGACCTTGCGCAGTAATCTTAAAGTTGCCCATAATAAAGCGTTAAGAGATACATTGACCGGTTTACCCAATAGGTTAGCCTATGACGAAAGAATAGAAGTTGAATTTAAATACTGGCAGCGTTACAAAACCCCCTTGTCTCTTGTTATATGGGATATTGACCTTTTTAAAAATATAAATGACACTTTTGGGCATAAGGCGGGTGATAAAACATTAGCCATAGTCGCTCAATTAATATCAGACAATTGTAGAGAAACGGATTTTGTTGCCAGGTTTGGTGGAGAAGAGTTCGTCATGCTATTACCTAACACGGAGACCAAGTATGCATTTGAAGTGGCTGAAAAAATAAGGCTCATTATCGCTAAATCGAGTTTTAATCATAATGCTGAGCTGATCCAGATCACCATATCTTGCGGTATCAGCGAGTATACAGGAAATGATGAGCATGAAGCTGTATTTGAACGGGCAGATAAGGCTCTTTATTTATCTAAGGAACAAGGAAGAAACAAATGTTCTGTTATTCTTCCTTGAATAGCTTTTAAAGAGTAGGAGGCTCAAAACTCAATGCTTTGTTTTCAATCTGTTTAGATTGGGTTGGCTTCGAGGACATCACGTTTTTTTCTATCTTGTCCTCCTCAGTAAGCCAGACCAATAAATCATAATAACTTCGAATATTTTCCACATAACGAACGGGTTCATTACCTCTGGCATAGCCATAGCGGGTTTGTTTGTACCATTTTTTCTGGCTAAGCAGGGGTAGTTTTTTCTTTACATCCAGCCACTTATCATGATTTCTCTTGCTTTTTTGGGTTAAGATGCGTGCATCTTCCAAATGTCCAAAACCTATATTGTAAGATGCTAGCGCAAACCAGGTTCTGTCGGGTTCCCGGATGCGAGCCGGTATTTTTTTAAGTCTCTGTTTGAAGTAAAGCGCTCCCCCTGCAATACTCTGTACGGCATCTGTGCGGTCTTTGACGCCAAGTTGTCTAGCTGTTCCTTTGGTTAGCATCATTAATCCCTGTACACCTGTAGGTGATGTTGTATCTGTTCGCCAGTGAGATTCCTGATAGCCAATCGCTGCTAATAAGCGCCAATCTATATCATGTACTTTAGCTGCCATTTTGAATAAATCGATATATTTTGGTAAGCGAGTTTCCATGTGGAGTCGAAAAGTACAATTGCCTACATAATTGAGGTTGCCACTATTGCCATAATGTTTTTCAAGTAAGTGTTGTAAAGTCTTATCCTGTTTTATTTGTTTAAAAAAAAGACTGACTTTATTAAATAAACTATTATCCTCGGAACGGGGCAAAGCCCAGGCCAGCTGGCGAGGTTTGGTTATGTTAAATGCGATATTTAATTTGGGATAAAAATCTTTGATCAAGCCAGCTTGATGAGAATCTGCAATGGTATAGTCGATCAGCCCTTCATTGACCAGGTACAATAAACCATCGGAATCTAATTTACGGTTAATATTCCACTCAAGTTGAGGGTGGTGAGTTTTTAGCTCAATTAAGGTTTCAATATGGCTGGTACCTTCAATGATTTCTAAAATACCATTTGATAAATCAGAAATATTTTTTGGCCTTTTTTTGCCCGAACGATAAATGATTTGTTCGGTGACGCTTTGGTAGGAAGGGGCAAAACGCATCTGTTGTTTGCGCTTTTCGGTTATAGTGAGTCCTGCTGCGGCTATGTCGGCTTTATTATCAGAAATCTGTTGTAAAATTTCATTAAAGGTCTCAGGGATAATGAAGTTGACTTTTACCTTGAGTTGCTGTGCAAAAAGCATGACCAGGTCATATTCTAACCCGGTTAAACCATTGGCACCCTGGTAATAAGTGGTGGGGTCTTCCCGAGTAAGGACGTTAATGTATCCTTGATGTGTTATTTGCTCAAGTCTGGAAAATCCAAGGTGGGGTGCCGAAT
>CAZNGU010000180.1:0-5421 GCA_964572325.1 uncultured Methylomarinum sp. | reverse complement strand
GGATCAGGGGCAATGGAAAAGGGTTTTACATTAAAATTAAAAAACTGCTGATACAAAGGTATAATCCCTAATAATATTTACTATAACGTAACACACAAACTAGCTAGATGCGCCAATATAACCCACACCCCGCTGCAAAAAAAGCAAGATATATTACTTCTATTATCTATCTTTTAGTCCTGACTTTTATAGTCGGAGGCAGTTATATTAACCAACAAACAGCTGATCAAGTAAAACCAGCTGAAGAAGAAATCAACTGGACAAGGCCTTAATCTGCTGTAAGGCAAGTTCAGCAAATTCATTATCACCTTCTTTATCAACAATACGTTGCAAAGTTGCCAGGCTGTTTTTATCCAGCAATGCAATCGCCTGTTTTCTAACCGAATCATAATGAGCATTTAATGCCGCTAATTCTCTCAAATAAGCGTTTGCCGCTTTCACCTGTTTTAGCATGACTTTTTCCGGATCACCGGTTAACAGGTCGCGCAATAAATCACCATATTGTTGTTGCGCTCTGATTAAATCATTTCGATTAATTTTTACCGCTTCGGTAGGGTCATCACAACAGCCCATAGTATTTCCTCCTGTTTTTCTATTATCATACTCTAACACTCCATAAAAATAGACATAATCCATGTTCATTATTGCAACTATTTATATTAGTCATACCAAAAATTTCCGCTCATTATCCCTCTCTCCAAAGGGAGAAGACAGAAATAAGGAGAACATAGAATGCAAAAAATTTTGAACCGATTAATAAGGCAACTGGAAGGAAAGAAGTTAGTAAGGTATCAAGTGTTTCCCAGTAAATTCAGGTTTTCAAATGTTTATCCTACATAGTTCTAACAAAACCGAAAATTTATTCGCTCATTTAACAGCGGTGATTGACAATATGCCATTGTCTCAGCCACTAGCTACAGAAACTTTTCTGATTCAAAGTCAGGGTATGGAACGCTGGTTATCACAACAATTGGCTAGTCATTTTGGTGTTTGGGCCAATGCTGATTTTTTATTTCCTGGTAAATTTTTCAGCAGTTTAGCAATAAAAATAGATGTCCAGCTCAATGATAGTTTTTTTGACAGAGAATCCATGTTATGGCGTTTTGAGCTATTACTACGCGATATAAACCAGCAACATTATCCTCAACTATACCATTATTTAAGAGGTGAAAACCTCAATTTAAAGCGGTATCAGCTAGCCAGCCACTTGGCACAGGTTTTTGATCAATATCAAATTATGCGTCCTGACATGCTGACACTCTGGCAAAAAGGACACTTGCTTTATCAAACTGATAATGAGCGCTGGCAGCGCAGTTTATGGCAAAAAATCACTCAGAACAGTGGACATAAGCATCGTGGTTCATTGTGGCAAAATGTGATTAACAAGCTTAAACAAAGTCCGGAACTAGCTTATGCCGATAAGCTCCCAGAAAGAGTATTTGTATTTGGTTTAAATACTCTTCCCCCCTTATTCCTGGATTATTTGCAAGGTTTATCTCTACACTGTGATATTCATTTTTTTCTGCTCAATCCGGCACAAGGCTACTGGGCTGATTTAGTCAATAAAAAATATTTGGCAACATCTGAAACTGAAGGTCATCCCTTATTATCAAACCTGGGGCAACAAGGCAGAGAATTTCAGCAAATGTTACTAGAGCAGGCAGATTTTAGCTACCAACCAGAAAGCTATCAATTTGCAGAATCTCACAGCAATTTACAATACTTACAAAATGATATTTTAGCCAATCATACAAGCCCAGAAAAAATAACTAATGACAGCAGCATCAGCATACACGCCTGCCATTCCAGAATGCGTGAAGTGGAAGTTCTAAAAGACCAACTACTGCAAACTCTGGAACAAGATAACAGCCTTGAATTACGCGATATTGTCATCATGGCACCCGATATTCAGCAATATGCGCCTTTTATTTCCGCCGTTTTTAGTGATATTCAACATGCCATTGCTGACCGCAGTATACGTCTGAGTAATGCTAATTTAGAATGCTTTATCCAATTCTTAAAATTAAGCCAAAGTCGTTTTGGCTGGCAAAGTGTTTTAGATTTGCTGGAACAAACACTGGTTTTACAAAAGTTTTCAATATCAGAATCAGAACTGGATCTTATCAAACACTGGCTCAGCCAAACCCGGGTGCGATGGGGCAAATCTGCTGCTCATAAAAAACAATTAGGGCTGCCCGAATTAAGCCAAAACACCTGGCAAGCCACTTTGGATCGACTGCTCATGGGCTATGCAGTCGCTAATGATGATGATTTTGTTGACCAGGTATTACCGTATCCCGAAATTGAAGGCGTTTCCGCTTTAGTTTTAGGCAGTCTGAATGATTTTATTCAGTTATTATTTAAAGCCAGTGAAGAATTTAAGCAGACCAGCACATTAGCACAATGGAGTCTGCGCTTATATTCTTATACCGAGCAATTATTGCAGGCTAAAACAACAACAGAACAAGCCCAACAGCAACAAATATACGAACTGCTAGAACAATTAACAGAACTCGCTCCATTGCATACCGAACAAATCAGCCTGGATGTCATAATAGCCTGGCTTGAAAGTAGAATATCTGAAAGTAAATCAGCCAATGGTTTTTTACGCGGACAGCTTACTTTTTGTTCCATGTTGCCGATGCGCTCCATACCCTTCAAAGTGATTGCCTTATTGGGTTTAAATGAGGGTGAATTTCCAAAAATAGACCGCCCCCCCAACTTTGATTTAATCGGTCAAAATTTTCGAAAAGGTGATCGTTCGCGCCGAACCGATGATCGTTATCAGTTTCTGGAAATTATACTATCTGCCAGACAGCAATTGATTATCAGCTATATTGGACAGTCTATTCAGCATAATAGAGACATTCCCCCCTCAGTTATTCTCAGTGAACTGCTGGATGTATTGGAAAACAACTATCAATTACAAAATCTGATCACAAAACATCCCTTACAGGCTTTTAGTACGGCTTATTTTGATGAACAATCTGAGCTTTTCAGTTTTTCACAAAATAATTGTGACACGGCTATTTCTCTGCAAAAAAACCAAAGCAACAACCAACACTGGTGGCAAGGAACCCTTGAAACAACAGCCATAACAACCATAGACATTCATGATTTATTTGCTTTTTATCGACATCCTCAGCAACATTTTATGCAACAACAAATAGGTCTACGTTTCAGTGGACTCGCAGCCCAGGCAGAAGAACGCGAACCCTTTGCCATAGATACCCTGACAGCCTATGCCATTAATCAACAATGGATAGAGTCTGTTTTAAGCGAAAAATCTTTTTCCTTAAAAAAATTACAGGCTCAAGGACTATGGCTTTCGGGAATTAGCGGTGAGTTGGCATTTAGCCAACAACAACAAGCTATTGAACAATTTAGCGAATTAATTAAACAACAAAACCTGGGGACTAAAGAAGATGATGTTTTACTTGATTGCCAAATAGGTAATTACCGCCTGATAGGTAAACTAAGTCATCTTTATGAACAAGGCAGTCTAATCTATCGCTACAGTCAACTAAAAGGCAAAGATTTCATACTGGCATGGTTACATCATCTGCTGATTAACCAACTACAAGCACAAAACACCCATTTGCTGGCTGTTGATCAGTCATTCTTATTTCCCAGAAAATTGGCACAAGTTGAGCATCTGGAACAGTTACTCATTCACTATATACACGGCTTGCAACAACCCAATGCCTTTTTTACCGAAGCTTCATTTGCCTATATCAAACAATTGCATATACTTAATAATAGTAGCCGTGCCAGCAAATCAGCCATTAGCGTTGCTGAAGACATGTTAAAAAAAGAAATTACTTACGATGCCAATATGCAACAACTTTATCAATCTATAGAAAATTTAAATGAAATACTAAATCCGGAATTTGAAAAAATCTGTCAAAACCTGATTTTACCAGTATGGGAATCCGTGCAATGAACTCAAGCAAAACATTAAAAACTTCCGTACCCGATAGTTTACGTGCTGATATTTATTTTCAGCTTTCTCGTATGGAGGCAGCTGGGTTTGCAGCTCAACAAGGTTTTGAATTACTAAAAAAATCACATCCAAAAGCATTTAAACCCATACAACTGCTACAACACTACCTTAAAGCGGGGCGTAGTATTGCCGAATCGGGTTATCGGGCAGGTATTTTTACTGAATCAGATAAAGATCTGCTGGATGCAGGAGAAAGCAGTGGGAATTTACAAATCATTTACCAGCAACTTGCCAGATATTATGAACAAAAAGTAAAACGCCTTAATAAAATAAAATCCAAAAGCTATCTGCCTTTTGCCATTATGGTAGTAGCGTTATTTGTGCAACCCCTTCCAGCCCTGGTCTTGGGGGAAATGAGTGTTTTCAGCTATCTCCTGGTCAGCATGGGTCGATTATTTCAGATCATACTGCTATTTTGCCTAGCTATTAAACTGCCTTTCTGGCTTACCCAGGGACGGCTCCAATTTCTTGGTTTGAGTAATCTGGTTTACCAGCTTCAACTAAAACTGCCGTTACTTTCTTCCTGGTTAAAAACTCGACAAATCAATGGGTTTTTTTATAGTTTGGGCTTAATGCTCACCGCCGGTATGCCTATTCTTGATGCCTTGCCCAAGGCGGTCATGACAATTAAAAACCCACTACTGAGACAACAATTTGAACCCGCCATTTCAACCACAGCCAATGGACAAAGCCTGACAGATGCACTTACATCCGTACCAGCTATTGATTATCAGTCTTTGCAATTATTATTGGTGGGAGAACAAAGCGGAAAACTGGCAGAAACACTATTACATTTCAGCAAAATACAAGCTGAAAATATTGAACGGCAAGAAGACTCATTGGCCGAATGGCTACCCCGGCTGTTTTATTTTATTGTTGCCTGCTGGGTAGGCGCTTCCTTAATTAGCAATGGACCGGTAGGGAGTGTCCCCTTATATTGACATTTTTCCTTATTTTTTAAGAATCTATTAATTCCATTGGGCCAAAACTAAAAAACCACATCTGCATGGTAGCTAATTTAAATATCAATATAAAAAAAGACAAGCATACTTTGTTAGCTCTAATCCTTTATGTTTTATGGGTTATTGGATTTGCATTTTATAGCTATAGTCACGAAAAACAGAAAATATATCAATTAGTTGATCAGAAATTACTTGAAGCAGCACAGATAACTCCATTGTTGCTGAGTAAAGGCTTACATCATAAAAACCTCTCTAAAAACAGCTTATCAAGAGATGCAGACATTGAGAATATGTATAAATTATCAGCCTATACAGACAATAGTACTGTCGTTTATATCTATACGCTGGTTCTACAAAATGACAAAATATTTTTCACATCTTCAAGTGCAACAAAAGAAGAACGAAGTACTGAAGAAGGACTAACCGTATTCTTTGATCATTATAATGATGTTGACC
>CAZNGU010000179.1:0-5435 GCA_964572325.1 uncultured Methylomarinum sp. | reverse complement strand
GTTATGGTATGAGTGGAGATGCTTATCACATGACCACACCGTCCCCAGGCGGTGAAGGCGCTGCCCGATGCATAAAAAATGCATTACGTGATGCAAAATTAAATGTAGATCAGGTCGATTATATTAATGCCCATGGCACCTCTACACCGGCAGGTGATATTGGTGAAACTCAAGCTATGAAATCTGCCCTGGGCGAACATGCCTATACAGTGGCCGTGAGTTCTACAAAATCTATGATTGGCCATTTATTAGGTGCTGCCGGCGGTGTTGAAGCCGTTTTTTCAGCATTAGCCTTAACCCATCAAATTGCACCACCCACAATCAATCTGGATAATGTAGATCCCGAATGTGACCTGGATTATGTCCCCAATACTGCGAGAGAAATGAAGATGAATATTGCAATTTCTAATTCTTTTGGTTTTGGTGGAACTAATGGTTCACTGGTTTTTAAGCGATATACTTAGTCTCCGCAAATTTTAGATAATGTTTGGCCATGTACCTGCTAAATGGTGAAAGCAAACAAACCCTAAATTTTTCAGACAGGGGATTTCAATATGGTGACGGCCTGTTTGAAACCATTGAGGTCAAAAATGGCACCCCACTTTTTTTAGAGCAGCACCTCCAGCGTCTGCTAAAAGATTGCCAGCGTTTGCTCATTCCAGCCCCGGATTTAAAGCTGCTTAAAGAAGAGGCTTTTCAGCTGGCACACGGTTCTGATAGTGCTGTATTAAAACTGATAATCACACGAGGCACTGGAGGACGAGGCTACCGCCAGCCAGATAAAATTTCACCCACGCGCCTGCTTTCCCTATATCCCTTTCCCCAATATCCCGCTGATTTTTTTTATACTGGCATTACTGCCCGTTTTTGCTGTACCCGGCTAGGTTTAAACCCTGCTTTGGCAGGCATCAAACATTTGAATCGCCTGGAACAAGTTATAGCCCGTGCCGAATGGAATACAGCAGATATTCAGGAAGGAATAATGCTGGATTTTAATAACCATATTATTGAAGGAACCATGAGTAATATTTTTCTAGTCAAAGATCAGGTCTTGTATACACCCCTTATTGAGCATTGTGGCGTCGAAGGAATCTTAAAAAAAATCATCAGTACTCTCGCCAAGGAAAACGACATTGAGATTATTGAAACTAATATCAGCAAAGAACAAGTTTTTTCTGCAGATGAACTTTTCCTAACAAATTCGATAATTGGGATTTGGCCAATAAAACAACTGGAAACACAAAGCTATAAGATTGGGAAATTAACTAAAACCCTACAGTCTTTATTTTTAGCCTTAAAGCAAGAACAAAGTCATGCTTGCTAGAATAGCTCTGGTATTAATTTTATTTTTAAGTTTAGTATTAACCGCTTTGTGGTGGTCTTATGATCAAGCACTCACAACATCTGTCGTGTCCGGGCAATCTCGAATAATAGAAATTACCAAAGGTGATAGCTTTAAACAAATCACCCATAAATTGCTAGCTGAGAAAATTAACATCAGCCCATTCTGGTTTAAATTAATTGCTTATAATAAAAAAGTGAGCAATAAACTCAAAGCAGGCGAATATGAATTAAAAACAGGCTTAACCATCCCACAAATATTAGAATTATTTGTTGAAGGTAAATCCAGGCAATACTCTATCACCTTTCCAGAGGGCTGGAATTTCAAGCAGATGCTTGAACACATTCAAAACAACCCATACCTTAAAAAAACCCTGGAACAGCTTGATTATAAAACAATCATGGCAAAACTGGGGTCTCAATACACACATCCTGAAGGACTGTTTTTCCCTGATACCTATTTTTTTATTAAAAATGCCAGCGACTTATCTTTGCTAAAAACAGCTTATCAAAGAATGCAGAAAATTTTATCCATAGAATGGGATAATAGAGAGGAAGATCTGCCCTTAAAAAACGCCTATGAAGCATTAATTCTGGCTTCAATCGTGGAAAAAGAAACTGGAGCAATAGAAGAACGAGCACAAATTGCTGGTGTTTTTATTCGCCGTCTAAAAAAGGGTATGTTATTGCAAACAGACCCCACTGTTATTTATGGTATGGGGGAGCACTATCAGGGAAATATTCGTTATAAGGATTTAAAGCGCCCCACACCCTACAATACCTACATAATTCCAGGCATGCCACCCACACCAATTGCCATGCCAGGCAAAGCTGCAATACATGCAGTGTTACATCCTGCAACAGGGAAAAGCCTGTATTTTGTTGCTAAGGGAAAAGGCCAGGGCACACATGTGTTTTCTGCTACGTTAAGAGCACATAATAATGCCGTTAATAAATACCAAAGAAAAAGATAAAAAAGAGAATAAATAATGACTTCTGCCACCAAAGAACAAAACCTGCCAAAACATTCAGATGGCCCGGATATTACCACCCTGGTCAAAGATGATCTCGAATCAAGAGCAAAAAAAGGTGTAGAAACTTACGGAGCACGCTTAAAGCCATCCAACGGCAGAAATGCTTTAATTGATGCCTATCAAGAAGCACTAGATTTAGGCGTTTATCTCAAGCAACGTCTGGTAGAAGAAGAAGTATTCCTACAAGAACTGGATAAAAGCATTAGTCATGCAAAAGCAAACAATTCTCCTGAATTAGAAGGGCTTTTAAAAGCAAAAAAAATCTATAAGGCTATTGTTGGAGAGTAGAAAGCTCAGGCTAGAATAAACTTTTCCAAAATAACTGGGATCCAAATGCCATTGTTTTAAATTGCTGACCCTCAAAAATAACTATTAGACTTTAGTCCTTTTTTTGGAATTTAATCAGCGGCAAACAGCCGAGGGTTTAGTGTAGCCACTTCAGCTCCCTTATCAACCTCTAGGTATTTTTAAAACCTGCCCAACCCGAATATGATTACCCGCCAAAGCGTTTGCTGTTTTAATGGCTCTCATGCTAACACCATAGTGAACCGCAATGCCTGATAAGGTCTCGCCGCGTGAAATAATATGTCGTTTTTTGGCATTTAATGCAAAATAAGTATTAGTGGGAGCGTATTGTTCAAAATAACTCACAACACCCTTAAAAATTGCCCTAGCCATTTTTTGCTGATGTTTGCCACTTCTTAATTTTCTCTCTTCTGTTGGATTAGAAATAAAAGCTGTTTCCACCAATATTGAAGGGATATCGGGTGACTTTAACACCATAAACCCGGCTTTTTGCACACTTATTTTGTGTAAGCTTCCAATATTTCTAAAGTTCTTCAATATATTTCCCGCTACGTTTCGGCTGGCTTCCTTGGTTGCAGTTTGCGATAAATCCATTAGTACAGTTGCCAGCATATCTTCTTTATCTGCTAGTTTGACCCCCCCCACCAGGTCAGCCGAATTTTCATGATCTGCCAGCCATCTTGCTGCTTCGCTTGAGGCGCCATGATTAGACACGGTAAAAACAGAAGCACCTTTTACTTTAGAATTTTTAAAGGCATCCGCATGAATAGAGACAAAAAGGTCTGCTTTGGCAGCACGTGCTATTTCCATACGCTTACGGAGTTTTATGTAATAGTCCCCTTTACGTACCATGACAGCCTTCATCCCAGGCTTTTTATTAATTAAAGCGGCCAGTTTTCTGGAAATATCAAAAACCACCTTTTTCTCTTGCGTACCTGCAGCCCCACGAGCCCCAGAATCTTCACCACCATGACCCGCATCAATAGCAATAATAATATCTCTAATCTGTTTTTTAAGCGTTTTTGTAACCCGTTTTTGGATATTTTCTTTTTTTCTGGAAAGCGCGACTGCTGTTGAATCTTTAGCAAACAAATCAACAACCAAACGATGACCATATGTTTTATTAGGATTGAGTAAAAAACTTTTGGGGGTAACACCAATTTTTAAATCAACTACGACCCGTAAATCTTTTTTATTACGTTGGGCACTTCTTACTCGACTGAACAAAGCATGATTATTAGGTGGTTGACTCAATTGTTTTTTTAATTTTGTATCACTAAAATCAATGACCAGACGAGCGGGATTGTCTAATAAAAAAATCTGATGGGGGACAGTATCCGTCACATCAAAAACCATACGGGTATGGTCTGGCGCTGTCCAGTAACGTAAAGAATTAATCGTTATTTGCTGTGCAGATCCTACTAGCGAATGTAGTAGAATCATAATTCCTATGATAATGTTGCTATTTTTAAACATATGCTATAACCAAAACAATATTATTGTTTAAATTATAGCACTATGTCTTTGTTTTTCCAGTGTAGTTTTAAACTATTATTTGATGCATTAACAATATCTGCAACACGGCCTTCTACCACAGTAGATAATGTTATTTCTAAATCAGCTTTAGGCAAGAAACCTTTACCATTCTCAGGCCATTCAATAAAGCATAAACTTTGTTCAGCCAGATAATCCTGCATCCCCATCCACTCTAATTCCTCCGGGTCTTTTATCCGGTATAAATCAAAATGATAGAGTTTAGCGGTAGACAAACTATACTCTTCCACTAAGGTATAGGTTGGACTTTTAACCGCCGTTTTATGTCCGGCAGCTCTTAATAATCCCCGTGTTAGCGTTGTTTTCCCGGCGCCTAGGTCACCGTTTAAAAAAACTAGACACTGTTTAGGCAATATACGCCATAATTCAGCACCGAGTAATTCAGTTTCCTGCTCGTTTAGTAAGGCTATTTTCATTGATTAAGCAATTGTCTGATAAAAGGCATTAGATCACTTGCCAGTAGCCCCACCTCTCCATCTTGCTGGGCAGATAAATCAGCGGCTTTGCCATGCAAAAAAACCGCATTACTTGCCGCCATTTCCAGCGATAAACCTTGCGCTACCAAGGCGGCAATCATACCAGCCAGCACATCACCCATACCACCACTTGCCATACCTGGATTACCTGTTGTAGAAACTCTTAATTCACATCCATCATCGATTAATGTACCCGCACCTTTTAGTACAACGACTCCACCGTAGATTTTTTGTAATTTTGCAACGGCTAAAAATCGATTATCCGCAATGTCAGCTGTTGTACAGTTTAGTAACCGAGCCGCTTCCCCTGGATGCGGGGTTAATATCCAGTGTTTATTATAATTTTGCTGTTTTGTCAGTAGATTAAGGGCATCTGCATCAAGCACTAGCGGTTTATTCGATTGAAGCACCTGCTCTAGTAAACTCATGGCCCACTGCGACAGGCCTAAACCTGGACCTATGACAATAACACTGGCTTTGTTTATTAATGGTTCCAGTTCAACAACGGTTTCGACCGCATGACACATTAACTCCGGCTGCCTAAAATTAATAAAAGCTGCATGATGTTTTCGCGTAGCAATACTGACCAGGCCGGCCCCTGTGCGAAGAGATGCTTCAGCGGCAAGCCTGATTGCACCAGAAAAGCCGTCATCCCCACCCACTAAAAGCACATGACCATTATGCCCTTTATGAGAACAGCGGTGCCGTTTGGGTAAATAGCAAT
>CAZNGU010000178.1:0-5445 GCA_964572325.1 uncultured Methylomarinum sp. | reverse complement strand
GCTGTGGAGCCAAAAGACCCGTCAGAATTCGGGTATTATTGAATCCTCGTTCCTATATATTGCCAATGCATTAATGCTTAGGCAACTCGCAATAAATAATTCATCCGCCTTCTTCGTTGTGCCTTGAAGATGAATAAAAATCCTGCCCAATTCTGGTAGCTTATTTATTTCCAGTTGCCTTATGCGATAGAATTTGCAAGCAAAACACAATTCTATTATGATGAAGGTATGAATGTTTTCCGCAATTTAAATCTACAGCGTTTACTTAGCACACTGGTTTTGTTTGTTGCGCTGTTTTCACAAATACAAACCTTGTATGCCTGTGATTCAATGGAAGGCAAAGCAAAAATGGTTTGTTGCTGCGGAGAACACGATTTGGCAATTTGTCCAATGGCTGATAATTGCGGCATGCATGAACAAGCATCTAAAGCCTCATGTTGTGAACTCAGTTATGATGTTTTAAATGAGGCAAGCATGGTAAACAGTGTCACAATGGTAGATACCCTGACACTTTTGCTTGACAGCGCACAACCACCCCCAATTGTTGATTACCAGCAATTTTCAGTTAGCTCTTTAATAGTATCGCAGCATGTACTACCAGCTGCTGAACCGCCTGTATTCAGTTTTAAAACCCCGACTTATCTCCTCACTCGTCGCCTGCGTCTGTAGCCTACATCTCTCGTCAATATCCCTCCATACTTCAGTTATAGGCTGGAGTTTTTAAGGTAACGCTTTTTCCACAGTCAGCTTTTTAAGCTGTAAAAATAAATTGTAGGATGTGCTGACGAAAGGTAGCGCATCATGTTGCTATTACTTATAGTTCATCACTGATGTGCTTCGTACCTCAGCACATCCTAGACTTATTTGTTAAGTGTTATCTCGTATTGAAAAATTTCGAGAGAGTCTCATGAAAACTCATTATTATTCGTCCTGGCTATTGCTATTGCTACTGCTGCAGACAATGGCTCTGCCAATCCATACTATAGCAAGTGAAAGAAAAAATACTGATTCCATTAAATCTTTTTCAGCAATTCAACTGGTACAACAGATATTACAAGCTAACCCTCGTTTAGATATAGCACAGGCAAACTGGCAAGCCTCATTAGCAAAAATTGAACAGCAATCTGCCTTGGATGACCCACAATTTCAATACAGCTTCGCCCCTTTAACTGGGGATAGTCAAAAACCAAATGGACAGGATCTGGATTTTGGGCAACGTTTTGAAATCTCCCAAAAACTGCCTTTTCCAGGTAAATTAGATTTACGTGGTAAAGCTGCTGAATATCAGGCGATGAGCCAACAGCAAAGTATAAAAACCCTACAGTTACTGTTAGCAAGCAAGGCAAAAATATTATTTGCAGATGGCTACTTTATCCATCAGGCAATTATTATCAATCAAATCAATCAAACGCTGTTGCAAGAGTTTAGGGATATTGCATTAACTCGATACAGTACAGGTAAAGTTAGCAAACAAGATGTTTTACATGCCGAGGTAGAACTGACATTACTTAAACACCAGGCCATTGTGTTGCAACGTCAAAAGAAAACCATTATTGCACAGCTTAATACCTTGCTTAATCGACCCGTAGGTTCCTCGTTGACTTTGCCAAAACAATTAAACGAAATCAATAAACTACCACAGTTGAAGCAATTACAAGATATTGCATTGCAGTCTCGCCCTGAATTCAAGGCAATAGTCGCTAAAATTAATGTTTATAAAACCAGACATAAACTGGCCGCATTAGATTATTACCCTGACCTTAGGCTATCGGCAGGCTATAACAGCCTTTGGGATAATGAGGATAAACGCTTTAACATTGGTGTCGGTATCAATATACCGTTGAATCAAAGCAAGCGCCGTGCTGCTGAGCAAGAGGCCAAGTCTAATAGTCAGAAAGCGTATTGGCGCAAGATTGATGTTGAGGCCAGAATCAGCGAGGAACTGGCAATAGCTTATGCGCAGACAGAAGAAAGCCTGCATGTATTACATTTGTATCGACAACAATTATCTGCTTTGGCTGATGCCAATCTGGCTGCAGCGAAGTCTGATTATCAAGCAGGGAAAGGTGATTTTTTAACCCTGATCAGTAGTGAAAAAAATCGTTTTCAAACTCAATTACAAACAGCACAGGCATTAGCTAATGTTCATCGTAGTTTGGCCAAACTTGAACAAGCTGTGGGAATCCTGGAACCACTGTCAAGTATAGGGAGATTATTACAATGAAAACAAAAATCAAAATCAGTTTGGGTTTTATCGTGTTAATACTGTTGATAGGGATAGCCTACTTCTTGTTCAATCAGCCGGCAATACCCACAGTCGAATTGCAAAATATGGGCAAAACTTATCAGGCAGGTGATTACCAGGTTCAGATAAAGCTTAATCCAGAAAAACCAAAAATTGGTAACAACCAACTGACCCTTGCGCTTCGAGATGCCAAAGATCAAGCGATAAAGAATGCGCATATTGAGGCTTATGCAGAAATGCCTGCAATGGGGTCAATGCAAGCTATGCGCGAACCTGTACGCATAGAAAACAATAATGCAGGTCTCTTTCAAGGAAATTATTCTTTGCCAATGAACGGGAGTTGGCCCATAACAATAACTATTAACTCTCCAGAATTTGGTCATGCCAAGCTGGTATTTGATGCAAATACCAGTCGCAGCGGGGTGAAGTTGACCCAAGCCACGCCTAGTGAATTATCTTCTCAAGCTGATCCTGTGGATGTTCCTGAACAACAGCTGGCAACTTTTAATGTGGATAGCTATCGCCGCCAGTTAATTGGTGTTACCACAACAAAAGTGACTTACCAAAAACTGTTAAAAACCATTCGAATGGATGCAAGAATCACTTTTAAGCAATCTAATCTTACTGATATTAGCCTGAAATATGATGTCTGGATAGGTCAATTGAATGCTGACTACCTGGGTAAAGTGATGCAGCAGGGCAAGACCTTGTTTACTGTGTATAGTCCAGACCTGGTTTCCGCCCAGGATGAATATCTTAATAGCCTGAAACAAAATCATGGTTTTGGCATACGCAGAGCCGCAAGGAGAAGATTAGCGCTTTGGGATATATCAGATGCTCAGATTAAAGCATTAGCGAAACGGGGCAGAGCCATTGAGTATTTACCCATTATCTCGCCGGTTAACGGTACGGTGATTGAAAAAAACATAGTGACAGGGTCAGCGGTCAAAGCAGGAACAAGGATATTACGGTTGGCAGATTTATCTACAGTCTGGGTGGAAGCGGCTGTATATGAATCCGATTTAGCCTGGATTAAAGTAGGTATGCAAAGCCAAATTATACTGCCAGAACAAAATGGACAGGCTTATACCGCCACAGTGATATTTATTGATCCTGTGTTAAACCCACAAACGCGCACGGCCGTGGTGCGTGCAGAAATAGCTAACAGCAAGGGTTTACTCCGTCCCGAACTATTCGCGAATATGCTGTTACAGGTTAATCTGGGACAACGCATGCTCATACCCGAACAGGCGGTTATCTTTTCAGGCGAACAACGCATTGTGTTTGTGGATAAAGGTAATGATCGTTTGCTCCCGGTTAAAATCAAAACAGGCTTGCGTAATGCAGAGATGATTGAAGTGCTAGATGGCCTGGAACAGGGTGATATTGTAGTGACTTCCGGTAACTTCCTGATTGCTGCAGAAAGCAAACTGAAAGCGGGGTTGGCACAATGGTAAATGAAGTCGATATAAAAATCGGACCTATTGCGCGAGTCATAGGCTACTGTGCTCGACATGCCGTATTAACCCTTATTATTACCTTACTGCTGGCGTTCTGGGGATACCGCTCATTACTTGATACACCTTTGGATGCAATTCCGGATTTATCCGATGTACAGGTAATTATTTATACCGAATGGCCAGGGCAGAGTCCTGATTTGGTAGAAGATCAAATTACTTATCCTTTGACAACCGCTTTACTCTCCGCGCCAAATGTTAAATTTGTGCGTGGGCAAAGCTTTATGGGTTTAAGTTTTGTTTATGTCATTTTTAGTGATGATACCGATATCTACTGGGCCAGATCACGGGTTATGGAGTATCTGAATACCGCCAGTTCTGATTTACCCGATGGCGTACAGCCGACATTGGGGCCAGATGCTACTGGTGTAGGCTGGGTATTTGAATATGCCTTGGTGGATAAATCAAAAAAGCAAAGTCTCGCGGATCTGCGTAGTTTGCAGGATTATAAACTTCGTTATTGGCTGGAATCGGTTGAAGGCGTAGCGGAAGTTGCCTCCATTGGCGGTTTTGAGAAAGAGTATCAGGTCACTGTTGATCCTAATAAACTGGCTGATTATGGCTTAACTCTGAATCAGCTGGCAAGAGCCATTCGGCGCTCCAATAATGATGTAGGTGGTAGAGTTTTGGAAATTGCCGGACATGAACATTTTATCCGTGGCCGGGGCTATATAAAAAGCATTGATGATATTGAGCGCATTGCTTTGTCAGTTAGTGAAACGGGTGTGCCTGTCAGGGTAGGGGATATTGCCCAGGTTAGCATGGGACCCGCTATGCGCAGAGGTCTGGCAGAACTGGATGGTGAGGGAGAAACTGTCGGTGGTATCGTAATTATGCGTTATGGTGAAGATGCGCTGGATGTTATTCAGCGTATAAAACAACGCTTGCATGAAATTAAAAGCAGCTTGCCTGAAGGTGTTGAAATTGTCACAACCTATGACCGTTCTGGACTCATTGAAGAAGCTATTGATACCTTAAAGCTGACTTTGCTGGAAGAAATGCTGATTGTTTCCGTGGTGATTATGCTATTTTTAATGCATTTTCGTTCTTCACTGATTGTTATTATCAGCTTGCCCGTTGCCATTTTACTGGCTTTTATCCCCATGTCAGCACAACATCTGAGTGCTAATATCATGTCTCTGGGGGGGATAGCCGTGGCAATAGGTGCCATGGTAGATGCGGCTATTGTGATGATAGACAATATTCACAAACAATTGGCTAATAAATCAAGTTCTGTACCCCGTCAGGAGCTTATTATTCAGGCCATGCAACAAGTCGGCCCCAGTATATTCTTCTCTTTGTTGATTATTACCTTGGCTTTTATACCCGTTTTTGCCTTGGAAGGAACGGAAGGGCGCTTATTTTCGCCTTTGGCCTATACCAAAACCTATTCTATGGGTTTTGCTGCGATATTGGCGATTACCCTAACACCGGCATTGGCTGTGCTATTGATTCGTGGAAATATCAACAGTGATAACAATGTTCTGAATAGATTGTTGATTGCATGTTATCAACCGACCGTGCGTTTTGCCTTGCGTTGGCGAGCAGGCGTGATTGCCTTTTCAGTACTGGCATTAATAGTCACTGTTCCGGTATTTTTAAAGCTAGGCAGCGAGTTTATGCCACCCCTAAATGAAGGTAGTATTCTGTATATGCCGACCACTTTACCGGGCATGTCTATCA
>CAZNGU010000177.1:0-5447 GCA_964572325.1 uncultured Methylomarinum sp. | reverse complement strand
TGAGTACGTAACATGGTGATATTTATTGATTTGTTGTGACAGGTAGCGGTATTGGAGTCTGACCCCTTTGATTTTGCGATTTTCCCGCATACGGCTTTCCAGGCTGGCGTTATTGGCACTTTATACAACCGTAGATAGTCATAAATATAGCGCCTTGGAAAATAAAGTGGCTATACTAAAACGAACACATAATTTAAGGTATCTTAAAACAAAATAGATGACAAAAGGCACACAATAGGCTATAACCTATTAATGAAGACTTATGCTTGGAGTTCGGACAAAAACAATACTCTTCGGAATGAAAGGAATATTTCATTTGAGGAGGTTGTTCTCCATATACAACTGGGTAATGAAGTAGATATCTACGACCACCCAAATCAGGAGCGCTATCCTGGCCAGAAAATTTCTGTTGTTTTAATTGAAGACTATGCATATCTCGTCCCGTTTGTTGAGGATAAAGAGCAGATATTTTTGAAAACAATTATTCCTAGCCGTAAAGCTACAAAACATTATCTTGGTGGCTCTAATGAATAAACTGAATTTTGAAGAAAATGAAATTCTTGAAGCATTTGATAAAGGCTTACTTAAGAAAAGCAAAAATATCAAAAAACAAATAGCAAAACATAGAGCTGTTGCAGAAGCCACTTTTAAAAAAGATGCGCGTATAAATATTCGCTTGTCTTCAAGAGACCTTCACTCATTGCAAGCAAGAGCACTCAAGGAAGGCATGCCATATCAAACACTTGTATCTAGTATTTTACATAAATATGTTGATGGTCAACTAATAGATAAATCAGCTAACAAATAGCTCCAGCAGACTTTTGGTACTGTGCCGTTTTTGTGTAGCCATTTCAATTCACATGCGGTATTTTTTTAATACAACACATGAAAAAAGAAACACCAAATTAGTTACAGAAGATGATGAAAGAGTATTAGGTGCGCCATCACTCGGCTAAGTTATTTTTTTCTAATATAAAAAATCTGCTTACCCTCATCTTTAGTAAACTCGATAATTTTATGCCCGACTTGATCAGCAAAAACCCCGATATCTAGATGAGCGGCTGGATCTGTTGCTATAATTTTAACAATGTCACCTTGTTCGATTTCCATTAAGCCTTTTTTTAAGCGTAATAAAGGCAAAGGACAATTCAAACCACAGGCATCAATTTCCAAGTCAAATTCGACCATGTTTTGTTTACTCAATCGCTGTTAGAGTAGCTTATAATATCATTCTCAACAGCATTCGAGAATTAAACAACACTAATGGATTACTTTCCACTTTTTATTAAACTAAAGCAGCGTCCCTGCCTGGTCGTAGGCGCGGGAGATATTGCTGCCCGTAAAATTGAATTACTTGCCCGGGCAGGTGCTGTCGTCACAGTCATTGCCCAGCAAATTGGCTCTACTGTCGATAACATGAAAGACAATCATCAATTGATTATTAAAGAAAAGTCATTTAATCCAGCTGATGCCAGTGGATTTCAACTCATTGTCTCCGCGACTAATAATTATGAGACTAATGCATTGGTCGCCAGCACTGCGACAGAGCTTAATATTCCTGTTAATGTCGTGGATAATCCTGATTTGTGTAGTTTTATTTTTCCCGCGATTATTGATCGCTCACCCATTATTGCTGCTGTTTCATCGGGTGGCAGCTCACCGGTTTTAGCCCGTTTGCTGAGAGCAAAAATAGAAAGCCTTATTCCTCCTGCCTTTGGTCAACTGGCCAGCTTAGCTGAAAAATTTAGAAAACCTGTAAAGCAATGCATTAAAAAACCAGCACAACGCCGTATTTTCTGGGAACAAGTATTACAAGGCAGAATTGCTGAACTGGTTTTCTCGGGGAAAAAACAAGAAGCTGAAACCCAGCTACAATTATTATTATCGCAGACAGAAAAAACGGATACTAAAGGTGAGGTTTATTTGGTGGGTGCGGGCCCTGGTGATCCTGATTTATTGACATTTAGAGCCTTACGACTCATGCAGCAAGCCGATGTGGTCATCTATGACCGCCTCGTTACAGCTGAAATTCTGGATTTAACACGTAGAGATTCAGAAAAAATTTATGTCGGGAAACAACGTAAAAACCATAGCCTTCCCCAACATTCGATTAATCAATTATTAGCCTCTCTAGCCAAACAGGGAAAACGCGTAGTCCGCTTAAAAGGAGGCGATCCCTTTATATTTGGTCGAGGTGGTGAAGAAATTGAAACACTGGTAGAAGAAGGTATTGATTTCCAGATTGTTCCTGGTATAACAGCAGCTTCCGGCTGTGCAACCTACGCTGGCATTCCTTTAACTCATAGGGACCATGCTCAATCTTGTACTTTTGTTACTGGTCACCTGAAAGACCATTCATGCAATCTTAACTGGCCACAATTATCAGCACCTAAGCAAACCATCGTGTTTTATATGGGCTTGTCGGGACTGGAAAATATTTGCCAATCCTTAATTAAACACGGCAGCCCTAAAAACCTCCCTATCGCTATCATCCAACAAGGTACAACCCCAAAACAACGCGTGATTACTGGCACACTTGCAACTTTTCCAAAACAAGTGCTTAATGCAAATATTAAAGCACCAACACTGATTATTGTTGGAACCGTTGTCTCATTACATGATAAATTGAACTGGTTTAAAGCCATATCTTAATCAACCTCACATCTTATGATTAAACTACACCTGCTTTTTTTAGTCCTAATCGGCTCTCTATTGGGGTGTGATCAAACACCTAAACCAGAAAAAACCATCTCATTAGCGGCCAATAGTGTATTTTCTGCCAGCTTATCAGAAAATTATGCCTTGCTAGGCACGATGGAAGGCTATGGGGAGCTTTGGAATATAAAAGGTAAACCCCACTTGATACACAAGTGGAAACACACCGATGAAGACAATGGCATTATTTCCAGCGATATTTCCCCTTCTGAAGAATATGCCATCACCGCTGAAAACAACTCGATTGCCTGGTGGCGAATTGAAGATGGAACATTGCTGGCTGTCTGGAGCCTACCACATATTAGTAGCATTAGTATTTCTGCAGATGGACAGTTTGCTCTGATTGGCTTAGCAGATAAAGCAATTTATCTAGCTTTACAATATGGTAAAACCTTATATTCTTTTGCTCATACTGACAGGGTCACCAGCACTGATATTTCAAGTAGTGGTCTTTATGCTATAACAGGATCAGAAGACCATAGCGCAAAACTTTGGGATTTATCGACAGGGCAACTTAAATATACCTGGCAACATCATAATCAATTGTCTACCGTTGCATTAAGTCATGATGATAAATATGCCTTAACGAATGCGGCTTTAAGCCAGACTCGACTATGGAAACTTTCAAATGGTAAATTGCATAAGGAAATAGGGCCAAAATTGATCACCTTATCTTCTGCTGAATTTTCACATAATAATAAATTTCTTTTAACCGGCCAGATCACACAACGAATTGAGCTCTGGAAAGTAAGATCAGGAAAATTACTAAAATTTTGGCGTCCTAAAAAAAATGCCTATTGGCATCCTACAGCTGCGACTATTCTGGCATTAAGCTTTACCGCTAATGACAAGAAGTTCTATAGTTTTGCCAGCAACGGCTACCTGCAAAAATGGCGTAATTAATTCAGTTAATATTCATATAAAACAAGGACAATAGAGACCGCATACAATGTAGTTGGGCTAAAAATTAATTGAATTTACCCATAAAATAGACTACCATCTATGGGTTTACCAACTACTTGGGCTGGCTGTTACTACCATTAATGAAGCCGGTTATTTTTTAATAATGAAAGAGAGAAATAAAATGAAAAAATTATTAGGTGCATTTGCTGGTGTTGCTTTAATCGCTTTAAGCGGACAAGCTTTGGCTGCTGACGAATTAAAGGTAGGTAAAAAAATCTATGACCGCGCCTTTGGTCGTGGATGTGGTGCTTGTCACGATATCGCTTCTAACCCACAACTAGC
Source organism: uncultured Methylomarinum sp. (assembly GCA_964572325.1). GTDB lineage: Bacteria > Pseudomonadota > Gammaproteobacteria > Methylococcales > Methylomonadaceae > QPIN01. Next base: position 1,487 of record CAZNGU010000177.1, on the reverse strand, counting down.
AACATTAATCAAAGCTGGAGAGTTAGATCTTGCCTCTTTCTCAACAACAGTAAAGAATGGTAAAAACGGCATGCCTAAAGCCGTTGATGCCATTATGGCGGTAGGTCCAGTTAAAAAAGCAGGCTATTCAGAAGATGAAGCTATTGCTGCTGTTTACAAGTACCTAAGCAAATAATATTTATTTGCACTTGGTGCAGCCGCTATTTGGCTTTGATTGTTGATTTAAAACTAAAGCTTTATTTCTTATACAATTGATCCACAATAGCTGCTACACTAAACACAAAAAAGCCGCTCTTGTAGCGGCTTTTTTGTGTCAAATAGATAAAATTAGACTAAATCGACTATCCTTTATGTCGCTTTCCAAGTGATGCTTTCGAGCCATGATAAACCAAATGATAATTATTCTTTATCCAGATACCACCTAAGGCAGCAATTATTAAACCACAGGAAGCCAAGGTAAGATAAATCAAATCTTTCAGCTGAGAAACTTCCTTTAACACCTTGTCACTCACCTGGCTTTTCACTGCCTTTTTGGCGGGCACTATAGAATAAGACTGTAAAAGCTTTATGTCCTTCTTTAAATCTTGAACAGTGCCTAATGATGTAGCCATATGCCCCGAACGAATATTTTCTTCCAAAGTTCTTAGTTTGCTTTCAATTGAACCACTCACCAGACCAACAAATTGTCCTTTCAAGAGATTAATTTCATCCGTTAAGGCCGGATTACTAGTCCTATAAACAACCGACTCAGATCTCTGACTGGCTTTATAATTTTCTAGTAAATTATTATCCGGAAGCAAGAAAAGGCCTAAAACAAAAACAACAAGCACCAGCGAACACACCACAAACAAAAGAATCCTATTGGCTTTTACCAGACTCTGATGGGGCGGCACATTCTGCAGAACTACAATATTGTGCTTGCTGGCATCAACTAATCCTGAATTTTGGTCACGCATATTACACTCATTGTTTTTTTTATTTCCCTTACTTGGGCTTGTAATAGACATACATCCTTTTATTATACAAGTTTACAAAAAATATGCCTGAATAATTTTAAGCTAAATTAAATCCAAGTCCAACGAAAGACACGCGAACTTAAATCCTTTTATTTTTGGCGGCAATTCTTAGACGCAATGCATTTAATTTTATAAACCCTTCTGCATCTTTTTGATTATAAGCTCCCTTATCATCCTCAAAAGTGGCAATACTTTCATCAAACAAACTATCAGATTCTGATGCACGACCTACCACAGAGACGTTGCCTTTATACAATTTAAGCCTGACCTTGCCATTCACCGTTTCTTGTGACTCATCAATCATACCTTGTAGCAATTTACGTTCAGGACTCCACCAATAACCGTTATATATTAAAGAGGCATAGCGCGGCATTAACTCATCTTTCAAGTGCGCAACTTCTCTATCCAATGTTAAAGATTCAATCGCACGATGCGCTTTCAACATAATGGTACCGGCGGGTGTTTCATAAC
>CAZNGU010000176.1:0-5475 GCA_964572325.1 uncultured Methylomarinum sp. | reverse complement strand
CATATTGCTACCAATAAAGGCGACTTGATTTTAGACTCATTTTTAGGCTCTGCCACAACCGCAGCCGTAGCTCACAAAATGAACCGCCGTTTCATAGGCATAGAAATAGGCGAACATGCACAAACTCACTGTCAACCGCGCCTAAAAAAAGTAGTTGACGGTGAACAAGGCGGTATTTCTAAAGCTGTTAATTGGCAAGGTGGCGGTGGCTTTCGTTTTTATCAATTAGGTCAAACCGTCTTTGATGAGTTTGGCTGTTTAAGCAAAGAGATTAAATTTCCCACTTTAGCCGCGCATATCTGGTATTTAGAAACCAAAAACACTTTAGCCTTAAAAGAACATTCCGCTTTCTTGGGTGTGCATCAAGATACCGCTTATTATTTATTGTATAACGGTATTTTAGGCGATAGAAAGCCACAAGGCGGTAATGTACTCACCTCTAAAATACTAAGCAGTTTGCCAGAAATTGATAATCATAAAAGTAAAATTGTAATTTATGGTGAAACCACGCGCTTAGGTGATGCGCGATTAGAGAAAGCCAATATTACCTTTAAACAAATCCCCTACGATGTAGGCGCGTTGTAATGATAAGGAATCAATATGTTTAAATTAAAAGGATACCAACAACGTGCGGTTGATACCTTAGACAGTTTTTTAAGCCGTTGTAAACAAGGCGAAACCGTTGAGCAAGCCTATAGCGAAACCTTAAAAGAACAGAGCTTACCCGAATTGGCTTATCGGGATTACAATTTTGAGCAAGTGCCCTATGTGTGTTTTCGTATTCCTACGGGTGGTGGTAAAACCATCTTAGGCTCTTATGCCATTACCGTATCAGCAAGCCGTTATTTAGACACGGATTATCCGATTGCTTTATGGTTAGTTCCCAGTAATACCATTCGTTTACAAACGGTTGAAGCCTTAAAAATCCCCGATCATCCGTATCGACAAAAACTGGATTTAGCCTTTAATCATCAGGTTTTAGTGTTAGATGTTGATGAAGTCACTCAAATTAGACCACAAGATATAGGCAGTAAAACCATTGTGGTGGTGTCTACCTTGGCTAATTTACGAGTAAAAGATACGTCGGGGCGTAAAATTTATGCTTATCATGAGGATTTTGAACCGCATTTTGCCAAAGTTCCCAATAATCATCCTGCATTAGCCAAGCTGGAACGGGTGGAAGAAAGTGATGTACAAGAAAATGGGCTAAGTACCAAAGAAATAGGCAAAATTAAATATTCCTTTGCTAATTTATTGGCACTGTATCAGCCGATTGTGATTGTGGATGAAGCGCATAATGCCAGAACCTCATTAACCTTTGATACGCTACGTCGTATTCATCCAAAGGTGGTGGTTGAGTTTACGGCAACACCTAATACCTCATCCAGTAATGGCAGTAATATATTATTTCATGTCTCTGCATCAGAATTAAAAAGCGAGGAGATGATTAAGTTACCGATTATGTTAACTGAGCATCAAAACTGGCAAGATGCTATTAGAGATGCGGTGCTTAATCGTAATAAATTGGCTTTAGATGCTCAGAAAGATATAGATTATATTCGTCCTATTGCTTTGTTTCAGGCAGAAGATAAAGATAAAGAAGTGACGGTTGAGGTGTTAAAAAATCACCTTATCACTGAGTTAAAGATTGATGAAGATAAAATTGCCATAGCCACAGGTAAACAGCGTGAGTTAGATGGAATTAACCTATTTGAACAAAGTTGTAAAATTGAATACATCATTACTAACCAAGCTTTAAAAGAGGGTTGGGATTGTTCTTTTGCATATGTGTTTTGTTCGGTTAAACAAGTCAGTTCCAGTAAAGATGCAGAACAGTTATTAGGGCGTGTATTGCGTATGCCATATGCTAAACGCCGTGTGATTGAAGATTTAAACCGTGCTTATGCCCATTTAGCCACACCTAAATTCAGTCGTGCTGCACAAGAATTAACCGATAAGCTGATTGCTATGGGTTTTGAAGAAATGGAGATTGCCAGTTTTTTAAAACAACAACCTTCTAATTTAGGGCAATCTGATATTTTTGGTGATGATTCTAGTCGTCATATTACGCCTGTTAAACAATCGCGCTCTATTGTGGTTGAATTACCCAATATGCCTGATATATCAAGCTTATCAGTTGAAGAAAGAGATAATATCTCTTTGACTCAAGAGGGTGAAAATACCGTCGTTCGCATTTCGGGCACTGTTTCTGAAAATATTGAACAGGTTTTATTAAGTACTGCGCCTAAAAAAGCCATTAGAGAAGCGATTAAACGTGATTTTCGTATTCATAACCAAAGCATTGAATCTACTCAATGCCCATCTGAAAAAGGTGAGGCGTTTGGTCGCTTGCCTTTATTGTGTGTGGCTTATCAACAAGAGTTGGAACTAGTAGAGCCTGAAACTTTTTTAGAGGTGGGTGGCTGGAGTTTACTTAATTACCCAGCACAATTAGAAAATTTTCGTATTGAAGAGACAACTAATAGCTTTGCAATTGATATGGATGGAAAACAACTGTCTTATCATATTGCCGATGAAAAAGAGGCGGTTAATTTTAATGACAGTTTTTTAGATGTCACTGTTAATGATTTAGTACGTTGGTTAGATAGAGAATTACGCCAAATAGACGTAATTCAAGCTGAAATGATTAATTTTTTATCAACGTTGATTAATGACTTAATGCAACAACCTAATATTGGATTAACAGCACTGGTTAGAAATAAGTTTCCCTTATCACGAGCTATTAAAGATTTAATCAAAATTTATCGGCAACGCTCGCAAAAAGAAGGCTATCAACAAACGCTATTTTCTGACGATGTAAACGTGTTGTTATCCGAGCAATTTGTCTACCAGTTTAAATCAACCCATTACCCAGCCAGGTCGCCTTATTATTCTGGACGATATAAATTTTTAAAATATTATTTCCCTAATAATTTAATTGAAGATTTAAAGTCTCAAGGGGAAGAGTATGAGTGTGCAAAAGCCATTGATGGGCTTCCAGCGGTTAAATTTTGGATTCGTAACCTTGTTAAGCGAGATCATGCTTCTTTTTGGCTACCTTTAGCGCATCATAAGTTTTACCCTGATTTTATTTGTGAGCTGAATGATGGGCGTATGTTGGTGGTTGAATATAAGGGTGATGCTTATGTCTCTAACGATGATTCAGCTGAAAAGCGTAATGTGGGTGAATTATGGGCAGAAGCGACTGAGGGAAAATGCTTGTTTATTATGGCTGTTGAGCAAGATGGGCAAGGGCGTGATGTGAGGCAACAGATTTTAGCTTGTATTAATTAGTATGAGTAGTGACTATGCAATATAATTTTGAATGGGATCCCGTTAAAGCAAAAACAAACCTAAAAAAGCATGGTGTCAGTTTTGAAGAGGCAAGTGAAGTTTTTCTTGATCCCTTACAATTATCACTTTTTGATAAAGAGCATAGTGAACAAGAAGAACGCTGGATTACATTAGGTAATACAAAATCCCATAAATTACGTTTGGTTGTGCATACTTGTTTAACGTATTATCAAGACCAAGTAACGGTACGCATTATTTCAGCAAGATCGGCAACAGCACATGAACAACAGCAATATGAGGGTTCATAATGAAAGAAGAATATGATTTTTCCAATGCAGAACGCGGTAAGTTTTATCGCCCGAATACGCAGCTAAACATTCCGGTCTATTTAGATCAAGATATAGAAAATTGGTTTGCTGAAAAGGCTAAAGCTAAAGGGGTAAATTTACAGTCTTTAGTTAATGAATTATTGCGTAAAGATAAATCTTTGATCCAAGAGGTGACAGGCGAAAGTTAAAAAAGTACCTGATTACGTATAAGCTTCCGCCACTTTGATATCTGTTTTATAAACCATTGAAAAACAGTTGATATTTAATAGTAAAAATTTAATTCAAACTTTTAGCTTCGATTAAATAAAAAAACAATGTCTATTTTTCATGGTGTTACATGTAGCCTTATAAAGTGGCGGCAGCTTATGGGTAATCAGGAAAAAGTAAAACAGGTTTTAAATAGGGGTGAGATAGGTTTTTAGTGACACTGATAGTAACGCTGTGTTAATTTGTTGTTGGTGTTGTTTATATAAAACAGATGTATATGCTGTTAATTAAGTTCCGGCGTCTCCACCAATATTGGGAATTCCCTAGGCCATTCCAGACACGCTGAGACCCTTGAGTATCATGGGCTCAGTGGCGGTCACCCTTCTAGCTAATATGTCTTCAGCGGTCTAGATAAGTCTCCATTGTGTCACAAAAATGACACAAACCTTCCGTCAAAAACTTCTTCACGATTTATCTCCCATTGCCGGTGACTTAGTATATCGATACAGTAAAGTTTCAGAATTATTTGATGTTGCTAAGGCTAACAAAGAACTAAAAAAATTCATAAAAATCTTGTGATTGATGATCTCAATCTTTGCAAAAATATCATATAGCACCACCAGAATTAGAAAACAATAATCTAGAGCCAGCTATTAATAGGTTGTGTTGTCATCGGTGGTGGTTCAAAAAAATCAAAACTCTTCGTGCTCAAGCACTGGATAATTTGGCGCATAATATTGAATTAGTTCATAAACATCGCTCATGTTATGCCGGTGATTATGTTGTAAAACTGAAGCGTAAACAAAAGACTCAAACAAGAAAATATCTAGAATCCAAATTAATAATCAATGAATGTGGCGATTATCCCTATTCTTTGACTGTCGGCAGTGAGTTGATAATAGTCTTTTTGAAAAATATCTTTATTAGCGCTGAGAAAACTGGACTGATAAACAAAATGGTTGCTAATCATAAAGTGATAGATTAGTATCACTTTATGAGAGTAGAACTTGTAACCACATTAAAAAGGCAAGCCACTAAAATTTTGGCTGATCTGCATGAGTCAAAAGAACCCGTATTAATCACTGAGCATGGTCAACCATCTGCTTACCTTGTTGATGTTGAAGACTATGAGTCCATGCAAAGTCGAATGAGTATTCTTGAAGGCATTGCGAGAGGAGAAACAGCTGTTATTGAAAATCGTATCCTAAGTCAAGAGGATGCAAAAAAAGCAATGAGTAAATGGCTCAAATAATTTGGACTGAACCTGCTTTATCTGACCTTAATCAAATAGCTGAATATATTGCACTGGATAGTTTTAGTGCTGCACAGAAACTGGTTCAGCATGTCTTTATTGCCGTAGAACGCCTAGCGGGTTTTCCAGAGTTAGGGCGTATCCCACAAGAATTAGCCGATTCTCAATATAGAGAAATTGTTTATAATCCGTGCCGTGTTTTTTACCGTTATGATGAAAAGCAAAAAAAGGTGTATATAATCTATGTTATGCGAGCTGAAAGGATGCTTAGAAGATACTTAATTGATGAACGAGCAGGACTGAAAGAATAATATTTTTGACACATAAATGACACAAACACTATGAACCCCATTGAAACCAAATAAAAAAATAAAGGTTCAATTCCCGCCGCCC
>CAZNGU010000175.1:0-5476 GCA_964572325.1 uncultured Methylomarinum sp. | reverse complement strand
GACGAATAAAAATCCTGCGCAATCCTGGTAGTTTATTTTTTGCGCGTTACCTAAGCCAGGCTACCATGCGAAATATTCGGCAAAACCTGTTCTTTGCCTTTATTTATAATGCACTCGGTGTGCCTGTGGCTGCCGGGATACTTTATCCTTTTTTTGGAATTTTACTATCGCCCATGATTGCGGCGGCAGCGATGAGTTTTAGCTCGGTTTCGGTAATCACTAATGCGCTAAGATTACGCAATTTATCTCTTTAAGTCTCATATACAGACAAATCCCAACAATACAAAATACAGTCAAAAATGTTATCATCATAAAATTTTTACGCATATAAACGATGAACCTAAATGAAACCTCTTCAAGCACCGGCTTGATATGTCTGTTTGTATTCACCCTTGCCTATTTGGTAGTTGCTTCAGAAGAACTCACCCAAATTAGAAAATCAAAACCAGTAGTCCTGGCATCTGGCATTATATGGCTTTTAGTTGCAAATCTGGCTGTTTCAAAATACGGCTTTTCAAAAACACAAATTGAAGACGTTATTAAACACGATTTAATGGAATATGCGGAGTTATTGTTATTTTTATTAGTTTCAATGACATATACCAATGCCCTAGTGGAAAGAAATGTTTTTGAAAAAGTACGCTACAACTTAATAAAATATGGATTACATTATCGGCAACTTTTTTGGCTAACGGGATTTATCGCCTTTTTCCTATCCACCATCGCCAATAATTTAACAACTGCCATGGTCATGGGAGCGGTTATTTTGGCTTGTGGTAAAGATAATATTGATTTCATCAAATTAAGTTTTATTAATATTGTTGTTGCCGCTAATGCCGGTGGAGTGTTTAGTCCTTTTGGTGATGTCACCACCTTAATGGTATGGCAATCAGGAAAAATTGAGTTTTATGGCTTTTTTGCTTTATTTCTTCCGGCTATAGTTAATTTTGTTATCCCAGCAACGATTATGAGTTTTTTTATTCCTCCTGCATGCCCCGTTATAAAGTCTGAAAAACCGGTTCAATTAAAAAAAGGAGCCATTACCATTATCTTTTTATTTTTTTTCACCATTGCAATTTCTGTGGTATGTGGACAGTACTTATACATTCCCCCTTTTATGGGGATGATGATGGGACTTTCCTTGCTGATGATTGTAAGTTATTGGCTAAAGATGTCAGCTAAAAAAAATGATGACCATGATGATTTTGATATTTTCATTAACGTTAAAGACTCAGAATGGGATACCTTATTATTCTTTTATGGCATTATTTTTTGCATTGGTGGACTGGCTAAATTAGGTTATTTAGAATTAGCTTCTTCAGGTATTTATAGTCAATTAACTGCAACATGGGCAAATATCCTAATTGGCATACTGTCAGCAGTAATTGATAACATTCCTGTTATGTTTTCTGTTCTGGAAATGCAACCACCCATGGATTTATCACAATGGCTGCTGGTAACACTAACAGCAGGAGTTGGCGGCTCCCTGCTCTCTATTGGTTCTGCTGCGGGTGTTGCACTAATGGGGCAATCAAAAGGCATATACTCATTTATAGGCCACCTAAAATGGTTTCCAGTGATTGCGCTGGGATATGGCGCCTCTATTTACGTTCACTTATTACTAACTCAACACGCTTTTTGAATGCTTCATAAAATAGAAAGGAAACAAATTTGAGACCTGTTAAAACTATAAAAAGTTATCAACTGATTATTCTTGTCGCCATCTTCTTCATCTGTTTTGATAATATCCGCTTTTTTTCAAATATGTTGGAAGTCTATCCCTTAGGCTATAAAAATAGTGGCTTTTTATTTTCTATCGCCTGGGGATTTACAGGCGTCATTATCCTTTTACTTTCTCTAGTTTGTTTTAAACATACGATAAAACCCCTGATCATTTTTTTCTTATTACTCTCTTCTTTTGCCGGTTATTTTATGGATAGCTATAACACGGTGATAGATGACTCGATGATTGATAATATTTTAAGCACAGATATTGCTGAATCGCTAGACTTGCTCAGTTTAAAACTAATTTTATATGTTACTTTTTTAGGCGTTCTACCTTCCTATCTGGTTTACAAAACAAAACTTTCATTTGGCACTCGATGGCAGGAAAGCATTGCAAAAATCAAGTTATTTACTTTTACCTTATTAAGCATATTAGCGGCTGTGTTTATTTTTAGTGATTTTTATAGTTCATTTTTTAGAGAACATAAACCGCTACGCTATTATGCAAATCCTAGTTATTATATATTTTCAACGGGGAAATATATTGGTGGATTATTTAAACAAAATGCCTTGGTTTTTAAAACCATTGGAAAGGACGCTTATATTGCTGAAGAAGATAACGATAGAGAACTGATTATTTTTGTTGTAGGTGAAACTGCAAGAGCAGACAGATTTTCTCTTAATGGATATAAAAGAGAAACTAACCCACTTTTAAAAAAGGAGACACTGGTTAGTTTTACTAATTTTTGGAGTTGTGGCACATCAACTGCAATATCAGTTCCTTGTATGTTTTCCAAATACACTGCTTCAAAATATGAAAAGAGCAAAGCCTTAGCTACTGAAAATGTGCTTGACATATTAAAACGTGCAGGCGTCAATGTGCTTTGGCTGGATAATAATTCAAATTCAAAGGGCGTGGCAGATCGCGTTTCATATCAAAGCTTCCGGGATGCTGAAATCAATCCAATCTGTGATACAGAATGCAGGGATGTAGGAATGCTAGTAAATCTTCAAGCTTATATTGATGAACACAAACAAGGTGATATTTTAATTGTGCTTCACCAAATGGGGCAACATGGGCCGGCCTATTACAAACGATATCCGGCAGAGTTTGAAAAATTTACTCCTGTCTGCAAAACTAACCAATTAGAAGACTGTAGCAAGGAAGAGCTTAACAATGCATATGATAATGCCATTTTATACACCGATTATTTCTTATCTAAAGTCATCGCATTTCTGAAGAAAAACGATGCTTTTGAAGCCGCCATGTTTTATGTCAGTGATCATGGTGAATCTTTAGGAGAAAATGGTTTATATCTGCACGGACTACCAAATTTTATTGCCCCCGATACCCAGCGACATGTTCCGGCTGTTATGTGGTTGGGTAAAAACTTTGACGATATGGATATCAAATCATTATTAAAAAAACAAAATAGAAAATATTCACATGATAATGTCTTTCATACCCTATTGGGGTTTATGGAGGTTGACACATCTGTTTATGATGAAAAAATGGATATTCTTCAAAATTAAAAAATCAAGGTAAATATTCATTATTTGCCCATAAATAACGAATTTATCATTTATTTTCCGTTTCTTATTATCTTTCTTTGTGCAGAAAGGACATGTTATTAATGCTGAGCCTTGCTTAAAACTGGTATTACAGAGATTGAACAACCATTAACAAAAAGTAGTCACATCCATGAAAACAAAGAATACATATTGAAACTGAACCACCATTCAACAACTTTAAACAGATAAGCAGGAAAAAACCATGAAAATAAAATTAGTCACTTTATTAGTTTTGTTGGCTGTACTTTCAGCATGTGCCTCTATTACGCCCATAAGAAATAAACAGTTACGTTTAATTAATGGCTCGCGCCTATTGATAGAAAATGATAAAGCTACAAAAATCATAGATACAACAGGAGCAACTATCCGTGTAGAAAGAGGAGTGATGGAACTAGATAATGGAGATTTTATTTACATAGGCCAGGATGGCAGAGTGAAAATAATGAAAACGAATAATTCATCCCAGTTATAGAAGTATTACTTGTTCCAGAAGTATTCAGTAGCACTGTACTAGTGCAGCACTCTTGTATTGACAACTACCGCCCTCTCCAGAAGAGGAGATCAAATAACGAAAGGGTAAAAGAGATTTGAAAAAGAGAATTTTCTATTTTCTCCTCACCCAGCCCTCCCCATCAAAGGAGCACTAATATATCCCCGTCAATACAACATTGATGGAGTACTAACTTTTTTCAAAAATAATTTAAGGATCGATAATTTGTTTGAGTGCAGTCGAAATGTCCTGCAAGCCATATTGACTGGCAATGATTTCTATTCGGCTACTTTCTGAGGCTTTTATTAGAGAATAGTTAATATTGCCATGACTACCATTAACAATAAACCAGCCTTTATTGGTATTTAAAATACCTTTTATTCTTTCTACTTTAAGCTGGTTTAAAAAAACCTTTAACTGCTTATAATCAAAACAGTCTTCTTCAGGAAAAATATAAGCAGCACTTTGATAACCATCGGCCTTATTGCTTAGTAAAGAGTCAGTCTTATTAACTGGGAAAAGTTTAGTATTGCTATGGGCATTAGGAAATACGGCTTGTCTTAGTGGATTTCTTTCCAAATCAAGCCAGGCAGCATCTAAATGCCCTTGCTGAGTCTGTGCGACCACTGATTTTTCCGGGCTGCTATTGTTCGCCCATTCATGAAACAAATTAATGGCTTCGCTGTCAGCTAAATCCATTTTATTAGCCACCAATACATCGGACAATGCAATTTGATCAATAAAATTTTCGTGTTGGGTATAAAGCCTGTCTTTTAATTTTTCTGGATCAACCAGGCAAATACTTGCTTTTAAGTCCAATACTTCTTTAAATGATTCTGTTAGCAGCATATCCAGTACTTTTTTTGGATGTCCCAGTCCTGTAGGTTCTATTAAAAGACGATGGGGTCTAACTTCTTTTAATAAACGATTGACACTGACCTGAAAAGGTAAGCCAACAGCACAACACAAACAGCCCCCTGCTATTTCTTTAACAGTCACACCTGCCGCAGTATAAATGGCGCCATCAATGCCTATTTTGCCAAATTCATTGACCAATACCGCCCACTTTTCATTTTTTGGTTTTTGTTTGAGCAAGTCTAAAACAGCAGTGGTTTTTCCGACACCTAGAAACCCCATTACTAAATTAGTTGGAATATTGGCTAATTTGGTGTGCAACATTTCTCCTGTTCTGAAAAAACACCGGCATAGTCCGTTTTCCCGGCTAAGCGTTTAATATAATAATCTGGATTCTTTTTGAATAAATCTAAGCAAAAAGGACATCGACAAAAATTGAATAAAACGCCATTGTATTCATATTCCACTGATTCAGCGACTGATTTTTCCGCCAGACAGGCTGGACACACGATTAAATTAGCCGTTTCCTTTAATAAGGCTTCAGCATTGCTTTTAAAAACATCCAGGCAAGCTGTGCAACAAAAGCTATACATCTTGTCTTTATAAGAAAAGTTAATAGCATTTTCTTTAGTAATTCCCAAGCGAACTAATGAGCAACCACAAGTTGGGCAAATAGGTGTTTCAAACATTATTTACGACGCCTCATTATTTTTCCGTATTTTCACTAAATATCAGCAGTGTAAGAACCTGATTAAAATAGTTACGAGCCGTTGTAAATTGTGTGCAGATAGAGTATATAAACCCTTAGGAACGAGGATTCAATAATACCCGAAT
>CAZNGU010000174.1:0-5491 GCA_964572325.1 uncultured Methylomarinum sp. | reverse complement strand
GCATGGGTGCCATACCTGATCCACCACCGACAAAAATCATTTCATTTTCTGTTTCTCGGGCAAAGAACTCACCATAAGGTCCGAATATACTGACCTCATCTCCAGGTTTTAGATTATAAATATATGAGGATACTATACCAGGAGGGACTTCCGCTTGTTGGGGTGGAGGCGATGCAATACGCACATTGAGCATAATAATTTCATTTTCCTCAGGATAATTAGCCATTGAATAGGCTCGAGTAACAGCAATATCTGATTTAGATTGATATTGCCACAGATTAAATTGATCCCAGGTTGGTCGATATCTATCTTCAATATCAAAATCAGAGTAATTGGTAGTGTGAGGAGGTGCTTCCAGCAAAATATATCCCCCTGCACGAAAATTAATGGGTGTTTCAACAGGCATTTGCAAAATTAATTCTTTGATAAAAGTTGCTACACATCGATTAGAGTGAACAGTACACTGCCATTTATTTATAGTCATTAACTCAGCAGGTAGTTTTATCGCCAAATCTTCTTTCACTGCTACCTGGCAGCCTAGCCGATACTGCGCTCGAAGTTGACTATGGCTAAGCTTGGCTCTCTCAGGCGCTAATACACTGCCTCCACCTTGGGTAACAATAACGCGACATTGTCCACAGGTGCCACAGCCGCCACATGCGGATGGTAAATATATACCTTGTTCGGCCAGGGTTTGCATTAATTTATTCCCTGTGGGTACTAGTAGTGTATGCTTAGAATCATTGTTGATCAGAATATGAACCTGACCGCTAACTACTAGTTTGGAACGGACAAATAGAATAAGAGAAACCAAAATAACTATAATGCCGGTAAATGTAACCATACTCAAAATAATTATTTCTTGATCATGCATCACTTTGTCTCCTTAGTGTATTTAAGAAAGAGCCGTATCCATCATTACCTAACCAGTAACGCACCAGGTTATTGACACCGCGACTGGTTAGTGTAGCACCGGAAAGTCCATCAACCTGGTATATTGATTCTGATGAATTTGGCATTACTTCTCCTTTAATAACGTGAATGGCAACATTATTATTTTCGTCAAAGGCTTGTTTACCATGCCAAAGTTTCTGCCAGTGAGGGTTGGTAATTTCTCCGCCTAGACCTGGTGTCTCACCTTGTTGATAAAAAGTAATACCTGCAATGGTTTTAGCATCACTCTGCAGAGCCAGGAAACCATAGAGAGTTGACCATAAGCCTTTACCATAAATTGGCAGGATGATTTTTTCTAACTTGCTACCATTATTGACTAGGTAAATAGGCATGTATTTAGGTCGCCGCTTAATATTGGCAATATCCAGTTTTGAAGGAATTTCTTCGCCATATACTGGATCTTTGGCCAAAGCTTCAAAACTCAGTTTTTCAAGTTTGAGGGTGTCTTTATTTAGAAAGCGTGCTGTTTTCAAGTTAAGCCACTGGGTTTTAATTTTTTGCTGATAAACGCTATCAATGTTGACGTTTTCTGTGTATAGATCAGCAACCAATAAAATATTCTTGATTTTTTCCAAGCGTTGGTTTTCTTTTTGCCTAGGGCTTAATTTCACCGCAGCGATTGATACTAAGAAAGAAGCAACTAGACAAACACTGATAACGACCTGATAGGTTTTTAAAATAGACTTGTTTTTATTAATTGTCGGTTTGACTTTTTTTTTGGGGTCGGTGGTGGTAGGTTGTAAAAACCATATTTGATACAAAGAAATTAGAATCTGTAAACTTAATGAAATCCCCAATAAGGCACCCGCAATGACTACGGTATAGGCATAAACAGGATCCCATTTAGTCAAGAACCAGGAGAGTATATCAACAAAGATGGCTAGAAAAGGGGTCACTATTAATGGATATTTAATCCATCCGGGTAATACTGCCAGTATGAAGATATAACCCAAAGCAAATAATACTAAGCCGACACCAAACAAATGAATATGAGAAAGTTTGACTAAAGTATGTATGGATTCACCGGTATCAACCTTGGCAACTTCTTGTATTCCGGAATAAGTAGACAAATTTGGAATATTCAGACCCGATGCCTGGGTATGGCATTGCAAACAGGTTTTGTTGAGAATGGGATAAATAGTAGATAAATAATCCTTTTTAGGAACACCGTTTTTAAGCCATTCTACGATGATATGGCGATCTTCGGTTTGTATATAGGCTGACATTGGGCCACGAATTGCTGCTTCTAAACGAGTGCCACTGCGATTACCATAATAGGTTTCGGCAACATCCTGGATAGATATGCCAGGCTTTCCATCATGTCCCTGATGCGAGGTATACAAATAAAACATGGCCATCAGATAGGCTGAACCTATCAACAATAAATAACAAGTAAATAAAAGTCTTTCGCTAAGACTACAATCAATGAAGCTCCTGTCTTGCTTTTTTTTATATTGCATTATGAATACCGACGCTAAGAAGGACTAAATTTCAGATGACATCCATTTAATGGATGTCATTTATTATTTATAACTATGGAATACATGGTGCTAGTTTGCCGATTTTAGATATTTTACAATTGCCCTTGCATCATCTGCTGCAAGATTTGCTCTGACTCGCATATGTAAAACGGCCACATCCCATTGAGCATCGCTGTATGAATCCGGTGAGCGCATATTGTGGCATCGGGCACAATTATCAGCCCATAATTTAACGCCTGATTTTTTAATTACTGGTGTTTGATTAGCTGGTGTAGCCAAACTACAAGTACTCATCAATAAAAGCAATGCAGAAAAACCGGCTTTGACGGTAAAGATATTTTTTCTAAACATAATCCCTCCTTAAAAACCACTAGTTACTTGAAATAACAATGCGTTATCATCTGCAGCCCCTTGCTTATTATCGAACTGGTATGCAAATTTGAGCATGGTACTGGCGGCTAAATAATAATTAAGGCCAACCGTCCAGCGTTGTTCATCATTAAAATCTACTGTATTGGGAAGATTGATCCAGTCATAGCGAAATACACTTTCTATATCTCTGAGATAAGCCATTGAGGCTAAACTGGGGCGGTAAGCAATTTGTCCGTAACCTCCGGAACTGTGATTATCAAATGCCAGCATTGGACTGCTCGACCGGTCGATCTGACGATCAGCATATTGGCCTCGAACATCTATACTTCCCATTAAGAATTTACTAGTCCGTAGATAGTTTAAATCGACTGCATGAGTAATCACATCTAGCGTATTACCATTGGCAGGGTCATCAACACCAGCAATTTCAAAGCCATAGCCCAGTTCGAAACCGGAAAAAGGTAGCCAGCCTATTCGACCACCAACGGCTTTGTTGTTATTACCATCGGAGTAGTTTACAAAGTCTAAACTTCCATCATCTCGTATGGATGGGCCATTAGATACATAAAAAGCATATTCGCCTCGGGTTGATCCCATGGGTATTCCACCACGGATTTGGATACCAAGTTGTGAGCCAGCCTGTAGACGGTTATTGCCACTCATGCTAATGGGTCTATCAGGGAGTTTATTGATCCATGTAGGGTGCAAGCGTTCAATGAAATAATTTGAAGGATTGAGGAATTTACCGGCACCTAAGGTAATATAATCATTAAATAAATAGGAGAGTTGGGCAAATTCAAGCCCGACGTTTGTCACATCATCTTCCAGTTCCAGCTCCAGTTCAGCTTCAAAAATCAGATCATTTCGAAGACGCCAGAGGAATATTGGATTAAATCCTGCATTAAATGAGGAATAAGAATTTTCAGAGTCTGTGTATCCGGCAAAGCCGTAACCGGTCAGCAAAAACCCTGTGGTTCCATCATCCAACGCTTCGTTTTGTGCTTTGAGTGTTTTTACTTCGTTTTGAAGTTCTGCAATATCTTTTTTGGTGTTGACTTGTTGTTCAGTTATAACTTGTGTTGAGCTTGTTTTAGAGCGTTGCTGTAGAAGCAATTCCACTTGCTTTTTGAGCTCACTCATTTCATTCTTTAATTGATCGTATTGTTCTCTTGAAACATACTGATCATTTTTATTAGAATCAGCGGCATAGGCAGTATTTCCTGTGACAGAAAGTAACAGACTAATGACGGCGATAGCCGATATAAAAATCTTTTTCATAGATCACCTCTTTATTTACTTTATACGAAGCACAAGGTAATTAAACTTTATGTGCATGAAAGTAACCAATGAGAAGTATCATTGATTGGTGAATTTTTCATGCATATATTTCAATACCTCTCGTATATCTTGTTCAGTTAAATTAGGGTTTCCTCCTTTTGCTGGCATGGCCATGGGATCACCGGGTCTTTTGAGTCCTTTTTTAACATGCTCGATATGCTTGAATACTTCATTATGTAATTCAGAGTTGCCATTAAACCCGGCAACTTGAGTTAAATCCGGTACACCTGCTAGAGCTCCAGTTCCATCACTACCGTGACAAGCAATACAATTTTGTTGGTAAATATTAAGACCTTCAATATTTTTAATTTCTGGTTTTGTTGTCAAACTATCAGATTCATAGGTCGCGCAGGCCGTTAAAAAAAATAATGCTAAAAAAAATATTTTATTCATCTTGTCTTTCCTTTCTTCTTTGATTATTAATGACTACAATCCTGTTATTCCTCGCCTATTTAATTCTAAAACCTACGAGCAACACTTATGTCAAATGCTAATGACCAGTACTTTAAAACCTATACTTTATATTTTCGGATGATTAACCAAAGTATTATGTAGCACTGGAAATAGCTAAGAACATTGAAAGCATGGTATTGATGGGTATTATTCGTAAGCTTTCTTCAACATATTAGGTCTTCTGAACAATACCCATCAAAGCAAAAAGATTGTTATTTCATTTTTTGATGATTATGACGCTTTTTGGGATTAATACTAAGCCACAGACGCTTGTTTTTCATCATAATGAAATCGCCATCCATTAACTCCATTTCAACACCGTCACTCATTTGTACCGGTTTACCCTCATTATCGACCATACGCATAGTGTTATTCTCGCTGATAAACAAATAGGAGCCGTTTGTGAGTCTGATAGGCTCGTTTTTGCTTGCTTCAGAATCCGACTCATTAGCAAATACAGATGCTGAAAGAAGTACAAGTGGAATTAATAATAAAGTTTTCATAATATTCTCCTAATTAATTAATAAATTTATTTTTCGTAATGTATTTTGTTATTTTTCTTATAAGCCTCCTTGTTTGATACAAAAGAGTCTAAATATTAAGTTAATATTAAAAGTACCATGAGTTCTAACACAGCCTATCTTATAGAAATTACATTATAGAATATGCTTGTTTAAGCAAATACTTTTTGAACAATTTATATTATCCTTTTTCTCCTGCAAGCTGGATCTGCCGTCTTTTCTGCCATTCTTGAAATTGCAAGATAAAACTATAGATCACCGGAAGTACTAATAAATTCAATACCAGTACGGTTAACATACCCCCTAGCATTGGCGCGGCAATACGATGGGTGACATCGGATCCGGTGCCACTACTTAGCATAATAGGTATTA
>CAZNGU010000173.1:0-5491 GCA_964572325.1 uncultured Methylomarinum sp. | reverse complement strand
TTGAATCTTTAAATTTAAAATGGGGCATAGTAACCAATAAAAGAGAGCGATTTACTCTACCTCTGGTTAAAGCACTAAAACTAACTGAACGTGCAGCCTGTGTGATTAGCGGAGACACGACTGCCAATACCAAACCGCACCCAGAACCATTATTTACGGCCTGCTCCCTCGCCAATGTCAAACCAGAAGAATGTGTTTATATTGGCGATGCAGCGCATGATATTGATGCCGGTAATAATGCTAATATGAAAACCCTGGCCGCCGTTTATGGCTATCTAAAACCCGGCGATAGCCCTGATACCTGGGGTGC
Source organism: uncultured Methylomarinum sp. (assembly GCA_964572325.1). Classification (GTDB taxonomy): domain Bacteria; phylum Pseudomonadota; class Gammaproteobacteria; order Methylococcales; family Methylomonadaceae; genus QPIN01. Next base: position 5,181 of record CAZNGU010000173.1, on the reverse strand, counting down.
TGACGCATTAATAGAATCACCTGAGCAACTCACTTCATGGATAACCGCAACATGCCCCTAACAGATCAGGTCATATTAATTACTGGCGCAGGTGGTGGCTTAGGGAGCACCGCAGCCTTAGCACTCGCCCAACAAGGCGCCCATATTGTTCTGCTGGATAAGAGCATTCCAAAGCTAGAAAAAACATACGATGCCATTGTTGAATCTGGCGCACCTAAACCTACCTTATACCCCTTTGATATTGCCGGTGCTAATGAAGTGCAGTATGAGGAACTGGCAGTCACTCTGGATAAAACTTATGGTTCACTACAAGGTTTGCTACATTCTGCCGTTGAACTCAGTGCATTTACCCCAATAGAAATTCACGAAACTAAAGACTGGGGTCATACCCTGAATGTTAATCTGAATGCGCCATTTTTGTTGTGTCGTGTATTGCTTCCCGTATTAAAAAAAAGCGAGCATGCCTCGATTGTTTTTACTAGCGATTCAATGGTGAGAACCCCCAAGGCATACAGTGGCGCATATGGCGTATCTAAAATTGCATTAGAAGGTTTTGCCAAGATACTTGCTGATGAACTAGAATCAAAACAAAAGATTCGGGTCAACACATTAGTTCCGGGAGCTATTAATTCCCCACTTCGGAAAAAATTATTCCCTGCCGAGGATAAAAGTAAATTACCTGCTATGGAAAGTTTAATTGAAGTCTATAAATACTTGTTTAGCCCTGATAGTATAGGCGTTACAGGGCAAATAATTGATGCTGAATCCTTTAATATAAATTAAGCGCATGTCAGAAAGAGAAGTCGTAATTTTAAGCCGGGATGTTAATATCGTAATGATTCCAGATGGAAATCATGGCACTTTAAGCAAAGGAAAAGAAGTCACTATTCACCAGTCATTAGGTGATAATTATACGGTGATTACCGAACATGGTCACATGGTTCGTATTGCAGGAACAGATGCTGATGCTTTAGGCAAAGAAGCTCATACACTTCATACCTTGGTCTCTGAAACAGATGCCAGAGGTGTAGAAAAAAACTGCTGGGAAGTTATGAAAACTGTATATGACCCTGAAATCCCAGTAAATATTGTTGACTTGGGTCTGGTTTATGCCTGTGATGTTGAACCACTGGATGAGGGAAATAATGTCCATATAAAAATGACCTTAACAGCACCTGGATGTGGCATGGGTCCGGTTATTCAGGGCGATGTCGAAAAATCAATTCGCGCCCTTCCCGGTGTTAATTCAGTCAATGTTGAAGTAGTACTGGATCCACCTTGGGGCAGGGAAATGATGTCAGAAGTTGCTCAGGTGCAGCTGGGTTTATTTTAATACTCCATCAACATTCAATAATTGGAGTCAGAGTAAATTTATTCACCCCCATTATCTGTACTATCTTTATAATACGCCCTGTTCCTCAATATATCCTTCAAACTCAACTAGTGAAAGAGGTTTACTGAAATAATAGCCCTGAGCAAAGCGACATTGCTCACCCAGCAAGGCTAATTGCTCCTTACTTTCCACGCAGGTTGCTATGACTTTGATTCCTAATTTATTGGCTAAAAAAACAATGGTTTCTACCAGGATCGCATTAGTAGAATTTTCAAGCATGCTATGAATATAAGAACGATCTATTTTAATAACATCTACAGGAAATTTTTTTAGATAACTTAAGGACGAATAGCCTGTACCAAAACTATCTAAAGAAATCTGAATACCCGCTGCTTTTAATTTATCGATACTTTTTAAATAACTTTCTTTTTCTTCTATAAATATTTTTTCAGAAATTTCAAAGGTAATATTACTGGGTGGTACTTGTTTCTTCTTAAGAATATCTAACCATTCAGTATGGCATTGTGACAAACTGTATTGTGCTACCGATTGGTTTAATGAAATATGAAGGGCTGGAAAACCTAAAGTAGTCCAACGCTGGATGTTATCTGCAACCTCCTCAATCACCCAATTACCTATTTCTCTAATTAAGCCACTTTCTTCTGCAAGTGGAATAAAATCACCTAGAGCAACATATCCAGTTTCTGGATGTTTCCATCTTAATAAGGTTTCTGCACTGACTACTTTGTTAGTGGCAATATCTATTATCGGTTGATAATGTAAGGTAAATTCCTGGTTTACTATTGCAGAACGTATATCTTCAATCAATTTCAACCTTTTTTCTATTTCTTGCTGTAAAGCCTGAGTGTAATAATGATAACTATTATTAGCATTATTTTTAGCTATATACATTGCACTGTCTGCATTTTTCTGCAATAAATCCAGTTCAATACCATCATCAGGAAAAATGGTAATACCAATACTTCCAGAAATAAAAATTTCTCGTTGATCAATGAATATTGGCTGTTTAAAGGCATCGAATATCTTTCTGGCAATTAATCCAGCATCTGTTGTTTTTACTAGTTCAGGAACAATAATTGAAAATTCATCACCCCCTAACCTGGCAACCGTATCTGATTGTCTAACAGATGCCAATAATATTCTGGATGTTTCTTTTAGAAGAATATCACCGGCATGATGACCTAAACTATCATTAACCCATTTGAATTTATTTAAATCTAAAAGCATCAAAGCAAATTTACTTCCATTCCGCTTTGATAGCTTAACCGTTGATACTAACCTGTCTAAAAATAATGCACGATTTGGCAATTTAGTTAAAGGATCATAGTTAGCCCTGATTGTAATAGATTCTTCATAATATTTTTGTTTTGTAATATCCTTAAGCACTGAAAGAGACTGCGTAATATGACCTTTTGCATCTTTTATAACATAACTGGACTGCCAGACAGGAACCGAATGCCCTTTATAATGACGAATGAGTAATTCACCTTGCCAAAAAGGATTGTTTTTTAATTCTTCTGTAATTTTGTTAAAAAAAGCGCTATCAAACTTTCCTGTATGTAAAACAGCTGAATTTTTTTTATAAATTTCTTTTTCTGAATAACCCGTAATTGAAGTAAATGCATGATTGACTGAAATAATCTGCTTTTGAGCATTAGTAATAAAAACAGCATCCGCCATATTATCTAAATAGGACAATTTTAACTGCAAGTTTTTATTGTTAATTTCTTGTGGGGAACAAATTTGCATATCCCCATGTAATTTTGTAACTATACCCCTACTACTAATTTCTGCTTTTACTTGTGCATAAAAGCTTAGTTGCTGATTATTATCAAACAAAAAACGAAAGCTGTATTCCACAGGTTTATGTGAAAATAAGCATATATTGTTTTGTGTAGTAACATGTACTAAATCATCCTGATGAATTTTCTCTGTGAACTTTTCATAAATACAGCATAATTTTTTGTTATTCTGTAATCCTGACCACTTTACCAAATCAGTAGCAATAAAATATTCCCAATAAGAAATATCAGTCAACCCTGTTTTTAATACATCGTCTATAGCCTGTAATTGTTTAGGATATTGTGCTTTATAATGTCTGTATTTTTCAAATAATAGCAACATGCTAAGATTAATTTGATCAACAAATTTTTGGATTAAAGGGTCTTTTATTACATAATCCATACAGCCTAGCTGCATGACTTTGATTACATTTTGATAATTGCTGTCATCACTAACTACTATTGTGGGTGGTAACTTATTTTTAAAGCTTTCTAAAAATGAATAAATAGTTGGCATGAGGGATAAAAAATCAATAATTAACAAGTCGTAAAATTGATTCTGTATTTTAGTTACAAACTCACTATCACTATTTATAACTGTCACTTGATGGCCTTTCCATTCTAGTCGTAATTTGACTTGACTGCCTATAAAGCCATTTTTTTCCACATATAGAATATGAGTATTTCCCATAGGTTTACTAATGCTACAAAAGTAAAAAATCTAACGTGACTGATAACAAACCCCAGCTTACGGCATATTTTTACTTTGTTTCTCAAGACTGATGGCAGTAAGAATATACCATCAGGACTACACGGATGTATTTACCCGTGTCTTGAGGGACAAAGTGAAAGCAAGCTGTGATAGGTTAATAGCCATGAAGTCTAATATTGATGCCAAGCTTATTTAAACACTTTATTTACTCAGGTTTTGATTATATTTCCCCCTGCTTTGTATTGAAAAAGGAAGCAGCAAGATGATGCAAGGGCTAGGCAGGTATTATGCACGATATTTCAACACTTCTTATAAACGAATAGGAAACTTATGAGAAGACCAATACAAATCCTGTTTGGTTGAGGCGGAAATTTACTTATTAGAATTGTATCGGTATATTGAATTTAATCCAGTAGATGCCAGTATGGTTGGCAATCCTTCGCACTGACCTTGGTCGAGTTATCCGATAAATACATTAGGAAAAAAAGCTGATCTTTGCACTCCGCATAGACTTTACCTATCCTTGACAAAAGCTGAATTAAAATCAATGGGGTTAGGGGCGATGAGATTGCAGACCTTGAAGCCTTTTTAAGCAATAAGAATTAAGACTTTCACCTTTTCTTAATGCATCAATACTTAACTGTTCATGTAATTCTTTACCAACACGGAGATTAAATTTACCTGAGTATTTTTTACCTGCTGTTTGTTTAGGGAGAACAAGCCCATCTTGCTTATATATAGCTATCCACTCTTCTACAACTTTGCAGAGTTCTTTATATACTTTTGATTCATCATCGCCATGTACGCCACCCAACATTAAATTTGGACAATGGCCAATATAGCATTGGTCTTCATCTGACCACTCTACAATTTTTAAATATTGATCACTTGGTTTCATTATGACACCTCACTAACGGCTTTTTTTACAGCCTTAACTTGATATGGTTTTGCGTCATCGCCAGTCTTTCCACTGACCGTAATTTTGGCTCCTTTTTGATGCGTGAAGTTACGATGACTGCCTTTTCCTCCTCTATTCTCGAAGCCGGCACTTTGTAGTTGACTGATTAATTCGCGAATTTTTGGAGGCATATATTCATGGTACTATATTAGTACCGCCAATTCAAGTTTTTAGCCCCTAACGCCAAAATAACGGACCACAAATGATAATAGGCGATCTATCCAAGCAAGCAATGGGGTTATAAAAAGTATAAAAAGGGTCAGGTTAACTTTAAATTAATATTCAGTTGCACTTCCCGATCATCAACGCTGATCATGGCTTCGGGTGTAATTCAAAGTGAGGGGAAGCATTCGCTAATAAACTCAACAAAAAATGC